>JABFSC010000394.1 GCA_013140885.1 Deltaproteobacteria bacterium
GCGGTCTGACGCTGCCGTTATTTGGCGGCGCCTTCCTCGTCAGCGTGCTCGCGCTGACAGGTCTGAGCACATGGGGGAACAGCACCGCGCTCTTATGGGGCTACATACTCTGGAGCGTGGGGAATTTTGTGCTCTCCCGATGGAATACCGCTCACCCGCGGTGGGCGGTCGCGCCTGAAGCGTGGCCGTGGTTTGGGCTCACCACCGTGAGTTTCAGCTTGCTTCATGGTCTGATGAGCGGGATAAGCCATCCTTGGCTTCGTACTCTCGAACACTCTGGTTTCTGCGCCGCTGGCGCACTGTATTTCTTCCTTATGCTTCGTAACAGTGCTTGGAGTGGGTTCCCTTGGTTCGCGACCTTACTGTTGACCTGGAGTGGCGCGAGTCTCAATGAGGCGTGGGCCACTTACTATTGGTCCGTGCGAAGGAGCCCGATTTATCCACTCGACTATGCGGCTGGCAATCTTCTCTGGGTCAACATCCTCTTGCGAGTGGTTCCCGCATGGCAACAACACGGCGACACGCTCGCGGCGCGCTGGCAGTGGCGAACATCGCACCTTGCCACCCCTTTTCTGGTCTGGCCTACGCTCTTGCTTTTGCCCTGGGCGTTGTATCTCTCTTTTGGAGTCATTGACCCCCATTTTGACTCTTCACTGAGCGCGACCATCGCCACATGGCTTCCCTACTGCCTCGTGGGAGGGGCACTCACCCTCTCCTTCTTCCATCTCTGGTGGTTACACCGTGCAAAGTGGGAAACGCATGTTATCCTCGGTTCTCTTTTCTGCACCATCCTCGCGGCATGGCGTGGCAATGCCGCGCTATTCTTCCACCCCCCACTGTTTCTCGCTTTGTGGAGTGCGGTCGCGCATCTGACGCATCTCTTATGGGAGAAGCATCAATGGGGGGGTGAACCGCTCCAGCCACTCCGCCACACCCTCTCGCGCTGGGTCGCGCCCAGCCTCGTGGTCGCCATCGTGGCAACCCTCGCGTACCCAGAGTTGCCTTTGACCGAACGGCTGTTCTCGCTGGCGTCATTGATTGGCATCACCGTGAGTCTCAGTTGGCGACGGCAACAGCTCCCGTGGTTCCTCAGCGCCGGAGTGCTCATCCTGGTTTTCGTCCATATTTGGCCTTTGCTGTGGGTACCACCCTCACAAATAGCACTCTTGCTCCCGTGGTATGCTTTACAGTTGGCGATGCTCGCGTGGGTGGCGCTGTGGGTCTCCGAGATGTTACGGCAGCGCTTCCCGGCGGAAGACAATGCGGAAGACCAATTCTCAACCAAGACTGGCTTCCCACTCGTGGCCGCGCTCCTGGCCATCATCTGGCCGCTGGTCGCGCTTCTCGCCGTACTCGAATGGGGAGTCCACACCTTCTTCCTGGTCAGCTCTCTGATGGAAACAGGTCAGCCGCAATGGCTCGGGAGTGGCGATACTAGCGCGTCGCTGAGCGCGGTCGCGCTGCTCCTGGCACTCGGCGTACGGCAGGCACGAGAATCGCGACAATCGGAATGGGTCTACGGGACCGCCCTATTGGGAGGCGCGGTCGGGGTGTACATCCGCCTCCTGCAAGTGGGACTCGCGCCGGTGTCGGTGTGGGACACGACCGCGTTGATGAGCGCGACCTCCCTCTTGTTCGCGCTGCAACGGTTCACCGCCTCCGCGCCACTCCTGCATGTGGTCATGGCGATGCCATTGTTCACCCTCCTTACCATTCCCTTACAGGCGGCGTCCCCTCATGCCAGCATGACGTTCATCACCGCCGCGACGTTATATTTGTTGACGTACCGCGAGACCGAGCGTCCATTGCCACTCTACCTCGCGCTGATCGCGCTGAACGCGGCGATCTACGTCTGGATACCCGTGTGGGCGAACCAACTGCATGTGATGCAGTTGTGGGTCACACCGGCGGCACTGAGTGTGTTGTTCATGCTCCATGTCCACCGGGATGAACTCAAGCCCAACGTCCTCTCCAACGCCCGTCTCGCCACCACCTGCGTCCTCTATGCGAGCGCCACGGGAGATGTCTTTCTTCAGGATAACCTCGCGCTTTTCGCGCTGGTGTTGGTTCTCAGCATGGGGGGGATTCTGCTGGGCGTTGCCCTCCGCACCAAGGCGTTTCTTTACGGCGGGACGAGTTTTCTGGTGTTCAACATTCTGGGACAACTAGTCACTCACGTCCCCGAGCACGCCTTGGGGCGGGCGATCCTGCTGTTCGTGGTCGGCGTAAGCATCCTAGGTGGCAAATTCTGGTTCGACCTCCAGCGCGAGACGTTCTTGAAACGTATTCGGATTTTCCGCGCGGATTTGGAGACCTGGGGATAGGCGGAAAGAAAAATCAAAAGGCAAAAGGCAAAAGGCAAAAGGCAAAAGGCAAAAGGCAAAAGGCAAAAGGCAAAAATCAGAAAAACAGAAGACGATGGGGCGTGTCGATGCCCTTCCTCTTCTCCGATTCCTCGCTTTTTTAGTAGAACCCACCCGTGCATCTTCCTCTCCATCCGTGATACAGTGCCCGACGGTTGGTGCGGATCACCACCGTTAGCAGCACGGGCAACGTGCCCTCAGCAATTTTTCACGAGGAGGAACTGCGACCATGATTCTGGCGAAACTCTGGCATACGCTCCAGGCGCAGATCAACAAACTGGCCAATGTCTTTTGGTCGGCGGACCCTATCGCGCAAATGCAGTACGAGTACGACCAAGCGGTCGAGGAACTCAAAGGGGGCCGGGAAGGGTTAGCCCAGTATCGAGCGCTGGTCGAACGGGTCATGCGCCAGGTCGCGACGCACAAAGCCCACGTCTCGTCCTTGGAAGCGAAGATCAAAGCCTATCTGCAAGCCGGAGACCGTGAAACCGCCGCCCGCTTCGCGCTCGAATTGCAAAAGGCGAAAGGGGAACTGGCCGAGAACGAAACCCAACTCACCATGCATGAGGAGTCCTACAACAATAACCTCACTAAAATTAAGCATGCGGGAGGGAAACTCTCGGAGATTCGTGACAAAATCTCTAAATATGACGCGGAACTGAAAATGAGTCGCGCCGAAGCGGAAATGGCGGAACTCGCGCAAACCTTCGACTTCTCGGTCACGACTGATTTCGGTCAAATCGAGCAGGTGATCCAAGAAAAGATTGGCCTCAACCGCGCCAAGGCGCGGGTCACCGCCGATCTCTCTGGTGAGGGCATCGCGGACATCGAACGTGAACAAGCAATGGAAAAGAATTTGGCGGACCAAGCCCTGCGTGAGTTTGAGATTCAGGCTGGGATGGTCACACCGGAAACCGTCGGAGTGACCCAAACCGAGAAAGAGTTGGGACCGGCGACGGTGAAGCAGAGCTAAGAGTCTAGGAGTCTTCTGAGTCTAGGAGTCTAGGAGTCAGTTCAACTCCCAGACTCCTAGACTCGAAAGACTCGGAAGACTCAGAAAAAGAGTTGCATCACGTGACACAAGATATTCAGCCATTGTCGCGCTCAGGCCGAGCGACGCCGCTGCCCGCGTGGTACCCCTCCTGGGCACGGGAACTGGCGGACCTCTATTTCTCTGGCACGACCTGTGTCTTTCTCCTGCATGGGAATGTCCACGATTTTATCCGCTGCTCGGATGCTCCCGATGGCAACAACGAGACCTACGCCACGCTCAGCGAATTTCTCGCGTCGCAAGTGTTCGGCACGTGGGATATCGCCTTGCAGTATGACCTCGGACGTGGCCTGCGCGCCGCGGCAGGGAATAATCCTCAGCGGTTGCAAACGATGATGCACCATCTCTCGGCCCGGTTAGGTGAAGCAGGCGCGTGGCCACGGGACCCGGAGAATGTCCTGCTGTTATTGGACCGCTTTCTCGAACGGAATCTCCTCGAAGCCGACCCGACGCAACGCAAGAGCGTTGGCCTCATCTTCGAATATGCTCAACATCTCGTGCCCGCCGCCGATCTCAATATGTTGGGTCGTGGTCCCGGCACCAATTTGGTACGGTTTCTCGGCTGGGCGCAGAATCCCTATATCAAACGGGTCAACATCGCCTTTTGCTTGATCGCCGACAAACTGTCGGAACTCAACACGCGCTTGGTGCAAAACCCCCATGTCGCCGCCATTGAGATTCCCCTTCCCGATAAAGCCGAACGTGAACGCTTCACGCGCTGGACGAGCCGCTTGCGCACGCTGACGCAGACGACCGACTTCACGCCAGAACAGCTCGCCGAGATGTCCAACGGCCTCAGTCTCGTCAACCTCAACGTCCTGCTCTCACAAGGAGCGCAGACGGACCGTCGCGTTGATGACCAGCGGTTTCGTCAACTCAAGAAGACGCTCATCGAACGCCAGTGTCAGGATTTGCTCGAATTCATCGAGCCCTCACATACCCTTGATCTCGTGGTGGGACAGCAAGCGGCCAAGGACCGGTTGCGGGAAGATGCCGCCTTGATTTCACGTGGCCAACTCGATGCCGCGCCGATGGGCTATCTGCTCTGTGGCCCCGTGGGGACCGGCAAGTCGTTTCTCGCTGAATGTTATGCCGGCTCGATTGGCATTCCCTGTGTCAAACTGCGCAACTTTCGCTCGAAATTCGTTGGTGAAACCGAGGGTAACCTGGAGCATGTGCTCACCGTGCTCCGTTCGCTGGGGCCGGTCGTAGTGCTGATCGACGAAGCGGATGCGGCGTTAGGCAACCGCCAGAGTGACGGCGACTCCGGCACGTCGAGCCGCGTGTTCTCCATGATCGCCAGTCAAATGGGCGATACGCGCTACCGAGGCAAGATCGTGTGGATGCTGCTCACTTCACGTCCCGACCTGTTGCCCATCGATCTGAAACGCCAAGGACGAGCCGAGGTGCACATCCCGATGTTCTACCCCGACGACGAAGCGGAGATTCGTGAGATGTTCGTCACCATGGCCCGTAAGAACAAGGTGAAACTCACTCCCGACGACGTGCCGTCAGTCTCCGCGGATCGCCACTTGAGCGGAGCGGACATCGAGAGCATCGTCCTGTCCGCCAAACGACGGGTGTTGACGGCTGGCCGCCAGGAAGTGGAAAAGGCCGATCTTGCTGAAGCGGTGCGCGATTTTATTCCGTCCGCGCAAGGACTCGAAAAAGAGTTGCAAGAGTTGGCCGCCGTTCTAGAATGCACCCAACTGAATTTCCTACCACCCGACCTGCGCGAGCAAGTGGCGCAACCGGGTGGCCGCACACACATCCAAGAACGTGTTGTCGCCTTGCGGCAATTACTCAACGAACATTAAGAATCGCTCACCTGAAGAGGAGAAGGTATGGCAAAGAAGCAGGGATCGGCGAAAAAAGCCGACCGCGCGGTCGGTAAAGTCGCCGCCAAGAAACCCATCGCCCAGAAGAAGACCGCCATGAAAAAAGTCGCCGCCAAGAAAGCCGTGGCGAAAAAGGTCACGACCACACGACGCGGCACGACCACGCCGATGTCACAATTGATCGTCTCCAGCCCCCAGCAAATCTCCCCGAACCGTCTGAGCTGGTTGGATGCCGAGGCCCAGACCCCGATCATCGACCTCTATGCCCAACAGTTGGATTCGTTCATCGCGACTGTCGCCGATGGCAAGGTGGACGAACAAGAAGTGCAAAATCAGGAAGCGCGGCTCGTGCGATTGATGCAAGAAATCGAGCCACAGTTGGATGACGCGATGCACGAGAAGATCACGCGCCTGCTGTGTGAACTCACCGCGTATGACATCATGCAAGTACTGAACACCATGCAGCAAGCGCAATCACATGCGCCGAGCACTTTCCAGGGATAAGGAGACTGACGTTATGGGTGGCAGACCAAAAGCTCCGTTCTATATCGCGCTGCTGTTGGTCGTTGGCGGACTGGTCATGTTCGCGCTCAACCGCGGCGACTTGATCGCTCCACAAGGGACCGACGAAAACCGACCAAGTCCGACACCGCAAGCTCCGCAGCCCCCACCGGCTCCAGCGGCGGTCGAGGCACCGGACACGGGTGGTGTGACCACAGTGAAGGAATATGCGTTTCGTCCGACGGAACGGCTGCCCGAAGTCAAAGGCATCTCCGCCTACAAGGCGCTGGAGAACAACACCATCCGCTTCGCGCTCAACGTGTGGGCGGGGTGGGGGCCGATTATTTTCGCCAACAACGGCTTCAAGCCCGGCAAGGTCTGGAAAACCCCTGACGGCAAGGAGTTCAAGGTCGAACTGGTGCTGATCGACAATCCCGTCGCGATGCGGGATGCCTACGCCGCCGGGGAAGTGCATATCGGCTGGGCGACGTTGGACATGGTGCCGCTGTTCCTTGAGGGGTTCGTCGATTCCACCGGCAAGCCCAAGGACAGCCGGGTGATGCCGCGCATCTATCAACAAGTGGACTGGTCCAACGGCGGCGATGGCATCGTCGTGCGCGAGGACATCAAGACGGTCACCGACCTGCGCGGCAAGAAGCTGGTGCTCGCGCAGAACTCACCCTCGCATTATTTCGCTCTGAACATGCTGGTGTTCGGCGGGGTGCAACCGGCGGAAGTCAACATGGTCTTCACCGACGACGCCTTCCAAGCGGCGGCGGCGTTCAACGCCCAGAAAGATCTGGCGGGTGTCGTCTCCTGGGCGCCGGATATTTACAACCTGGAGAAGGTCAAGGGCAATCGCATGTTGGTGAACACCGCCACGGCCAACAAGCTGATCGCCGATGTGTGGTTCGCCCGCGCCGATTTCGCCAAGGATCATCCCGGCATTGTCGAGGGGTTGGTGCGCGGGCTCTTCGACGCGATGGTGGACCTGAAAGAGGAAGCGAACAAGCAGAAATTGGCCGAATGGATGGCGCAGGGCTACAACATTCCCGCCACTGACGCGTTCGGGATGCTGGGCGATGCCCACAGCACCAACTGGGCGGAGAATTACCAATTCTTCCTCAACCAAAATAACCCAGCCAATTTCGAGCGGGTCTGGAACCAGGCGTATTATCTCTATCGGCGCGTCGGCTCGATTCGCCATCAGCCCGTGCCGTTCGATCAAGTGATGGATTTTTCGTTGATCGAGAAACTCGGCAAGGAGCCGAAGTACGCCTCACAAAAAGATGAGTACGCCATCCAACTCGCGCCGGCCACCATCAGTGAGATTCGTGGCGAGTCGGAAGAGATTCTCACCAACACGGTGTTCATCCACTTCCACCCCAACAGTTGGGACATCCGCAAAAAGATCACCAAGAACGTCAACAACAAAACCGTGGAAGAGCTGTACGACCCAAAAGTCGAGTTCGTGGTCGAGGAAATCGGCAAGCTGGTGGGCCAGTTCGGCGCGGCGCGGGTCATTATCGAAGGACATACGGACGGTTCGATGAAAGGCCAGGTGCCCGCGAGTCTCGTGAAAGAGCTGTCGTTGAACCGCGCCAACGCGGTAAAGGAAGCGGTGGTCCGCAAGCTCAACTTGAGCCCCAACCAGTTCGCGGTGGAAGGGGTTGGATGGGACCGGCCCGCGGACGCTGGCGACCCGATGAA
>JABFSC010000467.1 GCA_013140885.1 Deltaproteobacteria bacterium
CACCAGCGTTTCAATCACCAACGCATTTTCCAGCGTATGGGTGACGGTGTAGACGCCCGGCTGGGCCAGCGCGGGCCGCGAACCAGATGCCACTGTTTGCGTGAGCCGTTGCGCCAAAGTCGGACTCACATACTGCTCGATCACAGTGTCGGCGGTCGCGCTCAGCGTGTGTTGGCGGCGGCTGTCCAATGGCAGATAGCGCCGTGTCTTGGCGCGGACTTGGTCAAGTGCAAGCCCTGGTTGTTTCCACACGCATTTCAGTCGCCACACCTGGTCCTGCTGATAAGCCACCGCGAAGGTCTTCCCGCGATAGAGAAACCACTCGCCGTCCCGTTGCGGTTTGCCCCGCAACATTTCCCACGCCGCGCGCGAAAGCCCAAGCCCGCCGGATTGAAATCCACGGGTGGTCACATCTTCCGCCGGAGGGATCGGGTCGAGAAACAACGGCTCTTCGAGTGGCTGTTCCGATGATGACACGGGAGGCGGAGGCGGTGGTGGGACAGGCGTGAATCGGTGCACCCCCACCGCGATACCGAGGAGCGTGCACAGGCCAAGACTAACGATGATGAGTGATTTGCGCATGCGACTTCCAGCCAAGCGTGCTTTGCTGTATAGAGTCGTTTTCACCGAATCGCCATACGGTCCCAACGAAGAAATGAGAAAATTTTTGCACGCAAGGAGAGCACCACTATGATAAAAGAGCGCGCCGCCGACGATTACGTACAAGTCAGTGCTGTTTCCTGGCAACCTTTTCCCGGAGAGTTTTCCGCCGGAGGTATCCGCTGGAAGCTCCTTCACGTTTCACCGGAAGTTGGAGCGTGGGCCGCCATTTTTGATTGTCCCAAAGGGTCCTCTTTCGCCAGCCACATTCATGTTGGCCCCGGCGAATACTTGTTGACCAAAGGGAAGATGGAAGTCCGTGGTGGAGTGGAGCAGGGGGGGGCGACGGCGACGGCGGTCGGCTATGGCTACGAAGCCTGTAATGCCCGCCATGACTTGACCCACTTCCTTGAGGATAGTGAGTTTTACATGACCTTTCTTGGCCCTTTGCAATTCATTGATAAGGACGGCAACACCCTCGCCGTGGTCGGCTGGCAACAGGCCCAAGCCTTGTGGGCTCACCAAACTGGACAACCGCAGTAATATGAAAGTCACGATTCCTGATGACGTCGTGTTCCGTGATCTCGCTGGCGAGGCGGTGATTCTCAATCTCGCTAGTGGGACCTACTTTGGTCTGAACGAAGTCGGGACGCGGATGTGGCATCTGCTCGCTGAGCACGGCGAGACCGAGCCGGTGCTCGCCACCGTCCTGGCGGAGTACGAGGTCGAAGAAGCCCCGTTGCGTCAGGACCTTGATGCCCTCTTGCATATCTTGGTTGAGAAAGGGCTGATCGTTGTTACTCCTGAGCAAACTACAACGGCTCGCTAAGCTCTCGGTCCGCGATTGGGTGATTGTACTTCAGCTTGTCGTCAGCGCCGCCCTGTGCGACATGCTCTTGTGGTTCTTGCCACTGTCCCGCCTCGTGCACGCGCTCTCGTGGGGATCACGGACCCGTCTGGGAGCGCTCTTGCCGCTGTGTCATCGTCGAGTTGACCATTCCCACCTGTCAGCGCTTGCCGCGCTTGCCGCTCGCATCGTGCGTGGGCCAGACTGCTGTCTGCCGCGCGCGCTGCTCCAATTTTGGTTGTGCGGTATCCGCCGCGAACCAGTCACGCTCTTGATCGGTGTGCGCAAGGAGGCGGGGACGTTGTGCTCGCATGCGTGGGTCGAAACCCCTGACGGACACGTGATCAATGGCGATCCCGGCGCAGCCACCTTCCAGCCGCTCTTACGCTTTTCCGGGGCGGGAATATGAGCGGCATCGCGGGGATGTACCATCTCGACGGTCGGCCCGTTGATCCGACGCTGTTGCATCGCATGACCGATGCCATCGCCCATCGGGGGCCGGATGGGATTCATCACTGGATCACGGGTAACGTCGGACTTGGGCATTGCATGTTACAAACCACACCAGAGTCCCTCCATGAACGACAGCCGCTGGTCAACGAGACCGGTGACGTTGTGCTGACGCTTGATGGACGAGTGGACAATCGCGACGATCTCCGCGCCGCATTGGCAAGCAAAGGCGCGTGGCTGCGGGATGAGACCGACGCGGAACTGGTGCTTCAGGCGTACCAGGTGTGGGGCGAAGAGTCTCCGCGCCATCTTCTGGGGGACTTCGCGTTCGTGGTTTGGGACGGGCGGCAGCGGCAACTTTTCTGCGCCCGTGATTTTTCCGGCATGAAACCATTTTTCTATTATGCCGATGGCCACACGTTTTTGTGTGGCTCCGAACTCAAGCAACTCTTGTGTGAGCCGACGGTGCCGCGGGTCGTCAACGAAGGCATGGTTGGAGAGTATCTCACCGGGTTCATTACCAGCCAAGAAGAGACGCTCTATCAGCATCTCTTCCGTTTGCCGCCGGCCCACTTCCTCGTGATTCGCGCGACCGGCGTGCGGAAACAACGCTATTGGGATATCGATTTTGGTCGTGCCATTCGTTATCGGACTGATGCCGAATACCAGGAGCATTTCCGTGCGCTTTTCCAAGAAGCCGTGCGGTGTCGGTTACGCAGTCATAAGCGAGTCGGCGCCCACTTGAGCGGTGGCATGGACTCGTCCTCGGTGGTCGCGATGGCGAACCTGTTGTGTCGTGAAGGGAAGGGGCCCGCGCTCGGCTTCGAGGCCTTCTCCGTGATCTACCCTCCGGGCTGGCCTTGTGATGAACGCGCGTATATTCACGCGGTCAGTCAGCATTGCCGAGTGAAAACCAATCTGGTGGAGCCGGGTCTGCCCGACCTCGCCTACTATCGCGAACAGACTCGGAGCCGTTGTGATTTCGCGGATTGTCCCAATGGGGGAGGGCAAAACGAAACCCTCAATGCGCGTGCCCGCGCGCGGGGCTTCGGGGTGATGTTGACCGGCTGCGGCGGGAACGAATGGTTCGAGGGGAATCTGAACCATTTGGCCGATTTGTTACGCGCGGGCAAGTTGCGGCGGTTACTGTGGCAAGCGCGATGTGACGCGCGGCTCACTTTTCAGCCGTCGCTCTTCCAGCTCCTCTTGCGACATGCGGTGTTTCCCCAGATTCCCGCGGTTCTCCGTCAAGTGGGAAAGGCGATGTTCGGGAAATCGTCTTTCCCGGCCTGGCTCACTCGTGACTTTATCGAACGCATTCATCTGCGCGAGCGCCTACGTCCGAGCGGTCCGTCGCGCCGATTCGCCAGTTTCGTCCAGGAAAGCATGTATCGTACACTGACGCATGGCTCAGGTGAGAATTCCTACGTGTTGATGGAGCGGTTCTTTGCCCAGGCGGGTCTCGATTTTCGTCACCCATTCAATGATCAACGGCTTGTCGAATTTTCCTTCGCCATGCCGGAAGAGCAACGTTGGCGCGGAGAGCGTGTGAAAGTCCTCCTCCGCGCGGCGATGTCCCGGCACCTACCCGCTGAGGTGCTGCAGCGTCGTGAACAGGGGGAATTTTCTATTGTGTTTATGAAGACATTCGAGAAAATCGAGGCTAAACACTTGTTTGATGACCTCGCGCTTGCTGCTCAGGGATGGGTAGACCCCCAACGGGTTATTCGCACCTACCATCTGATGATGGCGCAGTTCGCGTGCCGAGACTATGCGTATGGGGCGCACATGTGGGCGCTGTGGGGGCTCGTCGCCGTGGAACTGTGGTTTCGCGATTTGATCTGCTCGCCAAAGCCAGTAGAGGGTGGTCCTCTCTCGGCGCACCCTCTGACTCGGATATGAAAATTCATGGGAAGAACGTGACTGTAATAACTGAGTGGAGAAACAAATGGGAAAATTCGTTGAGCCGGACGTTGCGCGGAACCAACAGGAGCCGCAAGCGAGAAAACCCTATACGCCTCCCCAGATGATTGAGTATGGCCAGATCGCTAAGCTGACACGCGGCGCAAGCGGGACGGTGGGTGACGGAGTGGGAGCCATGCAAATGATCGCGTGTCTCTAGCTCGGGACTGAAAAGGCTCCCGATGTCACTCATTGTCGATGAACATCGTCAGTATCTGAGCGACCACGTCCGGGTGGCCGCTTTTCGCCAGGCGATCCATGAAGTGGTCAAGCCCGGCGATGTTGTCGTTGACCTCGGCGCGGGGACGGGCATTCTTGGCCTCTTGGCCTGTCAGGCCGGGGCCGCGCGGGTCTATGCGATTGAGTCGGGTGGCATGATCGAAGTGGCTCGTAGTCTGGCGCGGGCTAACGGTTTTCAGAATCGCGTGACTTTCATTCCTGGGCATTCCCCGCATGTTGAGGTACCAGAAAAAGCTGATGTCGTGGTTGCCGACCAGATCGGACGCTTCGGCTTCGAGGCGGGCGTGGTCGAATTTTTCGCTGACGCGCGCCGCCGCTTTCTCAAGCCGAGCGGCACCTTGATTCCTTCGCGCATTGAAATGACGGTGGCTCCGGTCGAGCACCTGGAGCGCTGGGCCGAGGTGGAATTTTGGCGGCACAATGCCACGGGATTTGATCTCGGCATCGTGCGTGAGTGGGCTATCAACACAGGGTACCCGGTGACCTACCAACCGGAACATCTCCTCGGACCATCGGGGGTTGGGGCCGTGCTGGATTTGCCGATCCTTGAGCCGGGCGCGGTCTCGATCCATGCCGAGCTTCCTATCTATCGGGCTGGCACGCTGCATGGGATCGGCGGCTGGTTTGCCGCGCGACTGTCCGCCCACTCTTGGATGACCAACGGCCCACTCAGTGACCAACGGATCAATCGACAGAACGTCCTCTTCCCCATCAATCAGGCACTCTCAGTCGTCGAAGGGGATCGCGTTGTTGTTGATATGACGATTTTGCCGCTGGACGTCATGGTGACGTGGCGCGTGACGGTCACGAGCGCGGACGGACAGTCAAAGGGCCGTTTCGTCCATTCCACGCTGAAAGGTATGCTGACGACACGAGAGGACATGCGGCGCACGCATCCCGACTTTGTTCCCCATTTGGTTCCCCGCGGACAGGCACGGATGACCGTGTTGAGCCTGTGCGATGGTCAGCACACGTTAGCGGCCATTGAGCACGAAGTGTATCGACGGCATCCCGCGCTTTTCCAGTCCGTGGCCGAGGCCGCGACCTTCGTGGCCGAAGTGGTGACCCGCTACGCGCGATAGGCCAAAGTCTCCGATGACACAGCACGTGAATTCCGTTGGCGGAAGCTATCGCGTCTATGGACTGACCATGACGAGCGATACGGTATTGCCAGAACTACCACCGCTGGACCCAGCTTCTCACCTGCCCACGCTTGCCGTGCGACTCGCTGCCCGGTTCCCTCGTGTCTCCGCTCCAACCCAGTGGCTTCGCCACTGGCCACTCGCGCCAGAAGAGCCGTGGTTGTCCTGTGGCAAAGTCGCCGATGGCTATCTCCTCCGGTTTCGCGAATTGGCCGATTTTTTCGTGGATGACGCGGGACAGGAGATTATCGGGACGGCGGAGCCCGGAACCGCGACTGACACGCTGCGGCACTTGCTCTTGGACCAAGTGTTCCCGCTGGTGCTGAATCTGCGTGGCCAGGATGCGCTGCATGCCACGGCGGTGGCGACTCCCCACGGCGTCTGCGCGTTCACGGGCGAGACAGGAACAGGTAAATCGACATTGGCGGCGAGCTTCGCGCAGGCGGGCTATCTGGTTGTGAGTGACGATTGCCTTGTGATCGAAGAGCGCGACGGCCGACTGCTGGCTGTACCCGCGTATCCCGGCGTGCGGTTGTGGGACGATAGCCGCGCGGCTTTGGTGTCGGCGGATGAGGTCCTCTCTCCGATGGCCCACTATACCGATAAACACCGCATTGTATGGCCAGCCCACGCCTCGGCCTTTCCGACGCAGGCACTGCCACTGCATCGTATCTATCTCCTTACCCGCGAGACCGGCGAGACCTCCTTCACTGAGTGTGTTCCTCGTATCGACCCCTGTTCCCTGCGCCAGGCGTTCATGGCGTTGCTGGAACAGACTTTCCGTCTCGATGTGACCGACTCCGCCATGCTCGTGCGCCAGATGCACTGGCTGGAGCGGCTTGTCTCCTTCGTTCCGGTTCGGCGGTTAGTGTTCCCCACTGCCTTGTCCGCCCTGCCAGCGGTACGTGAGGCGATTCTCAACGACCTTGCGGGTTGCCAGTGAGTCTTGCGTATGCGGTTGTTCCTCCATCCCGATACTCGCTGCACCTTGGAGCTGAACGGGGAACCCGTGACGCTCACCGTGGCGGAACTCGCGGCGCTGCGTGACTGTCTTCCCGAGACAGGCCGGTCTCTCGAACCCGCGCTGCCCCGCGACCTTTTGCGGCGACTCTTTGTGTCGGGCATGGTCACGCCAGCGGAGCTTGGGACCCGCGCCGAGATTGCGTACTGGCAAACCGTCCGACTTTCTGGATGAGCTGATGCGGACCAGCGGAGCTTCTCATCTCTTCTCGTATGCGGAAGGGGAGGCACAATTGTTTCTGCCGCCCAGTCATCGTGTCGCTGGGCAAGCGACGGAAAGCCAGCTTCTGTGGTGGCCATTGTCGGATGTTCGTGCGCGACTGTGGCGGGACCAAAAAGTGTCACTTGTGGAGGCGTTGCCATATTTGGGCCTGATGCTTCCTGTTCAGGGAGCCCTCTCTTGTCATGGGGCAGAGTAGTAGCTCCGAGAGATTATTGAGCAAATGCAAAGGACTTGGTCTGTCTGATGCAGGCGCTTATACCGGAAAATTTCATTTCGTTAAAAAAATGACGTAAATCATGTTAAATTTTTGCCGTTTCGAATCCTCTCATCCGCAAGATACTGAGCATGCGAGCTAGGTAAGGCCGTAGGCCTGAACGGGAATTCGCTTCCTCACTCCTCTGGAGGCGGGTCTTCTTTGGAGCGATTGGCTGATTTTTTATCGTGGCCCGGTATTTGCTCCCTTACCCGCCAAAGGGAAAGCCTAATAACGGCAAACCACTCGAAAGGGTGGGACGCAAAGCTACTGGCCTACGTCTAGCCTAGCGCTGGATACGGTCGCAGAGCTGCCGGGCGAATCTGAGCGCACCGAAGCGCAGTTCCGCACGGGTGACAATAAGAACGGGAGGGCCTGTAATGTCACCGCACAACTCTATTCTTTTCCTCCGCCGATCCTACCAACCTCATGGACATTTCGGCATTAGCCGCAGTGTCGTCAACCCGTGTGTTTCTCGCGCAAAAGAGCGGTCAATAGTGGCGCGTCCTTTCGGGGCTCATTTCAGGATCTCGACTGTTGTGTTTTCATTTTCTTCAGGCTTTAGAGAACAGGCGATTTGATGTCGTTAAAAGTTAAGTTCTTGAAATCATTGGCTTTTCCAAGAATTTCCTTTTTTATAAAACTCAAGTAAAACTCAAGCAATTTCAAGGTGTTACCCAAAACACAACAGTCGAGT
>JABFSC010000681.1 GCA_013140885.1 Deltaproteobacteria bacterium
GGTTTCGGACGCTCAGCAACGCCGCCATTTCCTGCGGGGTCGTGGGCAATGGGAGGGCACCTATCAGGTGAAACCCGAATTACAGCAGATAATCACCTTCCGTCGCATTAACCTCAACGAAGAGCCGTGGCCGATTCGGACGCGGTTTCATGTGATCTTTTGTCGCAACGTGGTCATTTATTTCAATCGCGAGACCCAACGTCGGCTGTTTGAGCGCTTCGCGGATGCGCTCGAACCGAATGGCTATCTGATCGTCGGGCACTCCGAAGCCTTAGTTGGCCTGAGCGAACGGTTTCTCCCACTACGCGGATCGGTCTACCGGCTCCGCTCAACAGGCACGACTCTATGTTGACATCTTCCACCAGCGCTTCCGCGCCAGAGCCCTCCTGTCCGATCACGCGGTTGTACATCGGGGGCGTCTTTGCCAGCCGGGACGCGGCAGAGGTGCAAACGACGCTTGGCTCCTGCATCGCGGCCTGTTTGTTTGATCCGGTGGCGGGGATCGGTGGGATGAATCATTTCTTGTTGCCTCACAGTTCGAGCGATGCCGAGTTGCCGACGCGCTACGGGATCCATGCGATGGAAGTCCTGATTAACGACATGATGAAATTGGGAGGGGACCGCCGCCGGTTTCAGGCCAAAGTGTTTGGCGGTGCTCGGGTGTTAGCCTTGTTCGCGAACGGGGCGACGGTCGCGGAGAAGAACGTTCAGTTCGTGCAGCGGTTTTTAGGGACCGAGAACATTCCCGTTGTCGCGCATCGGCTGGGGGGGACACAGCCGATGCGCGTCCACTTCTTTACGCGCACTGGGAGAGCGTTAGTCAAGCCGCTAGGCACGAAGCAGGTTCATACGATTGTCGAGGAGGAAACCCGCTTTGGTCTGGACATCGTGAAACAACTGCAACAGCCACATCCGGATCGGGTGACGCTCTTCTGAGAGAAGGTATGAACAAAACGAAAGTCTTAATCGTTGATGACTCCGCGCTGATCCGGCAGGTGCTCAGTCACATTCTCGCGCGAGACCCGAGTCTGACCGTGGTGGGGACCGCCGCCGATCCGTATGCCGCGTGGGACAAAATGAAGACCTTGCGGCCAGATGTCCTCACGCTTGATGTCGAGATGCCGCGCATGGACGGACTGGCGTTTCTGGAGAAACTCATGCGGTTGCACCCCATGCCGGTGGTGATGGTGTCGTCGCTGACCGAGAAAGGCTGTGAGACGACACTGCGGGCGTTAGAGCTTGGGGCGATTGATTTCGTCACGAAGCCGATACTTGACATCAAGGATGGGACCACGGCCTTAGCGGACGAGATCATCGCCAAAGTAAAAACCGCGGCGATGGCCCGGGTCAAAGGCCGAGGCCGGGTGCCGTCTGAGCCTCCGCTCCAAGCGGTGGATCCTGCACCAAGGCTGGAGCGACGTGCGCTCGTGAAGAGTACCGAGCAGATCATCGCTGTTGGTGCCTCGACGGGCGGGACGGAAGCGCTCCGCCTCTTTCTCTCGGCGCTTCCCGCCGATGCGCCGGGGTTGGTGATCGTGCAACACATGCCGGAACAATTTACCCGCGCGTTTGCCCAGCGGCTCGATGGGGTGTGTCGTATTCGTGTCAACGAGGCGCGCAATGGCGATCGCGTTCTTCCTGGTCATGCGCTGGTCGCTCCCGGCAATTTTCATATTGAGGTCGTGCGGAGCGGCGCCAACTATCACGTCCAACTCAATATGACCGCGCCGGTCAATCATCACCGCCCCTCGGTGGATGTCTTATTCCACTCGTGCGCGCGTGAACTGGGGATCAATGCGATTGGTGTGATTATGACGGGAATGGGGAGTGACGGTGCCAAAGGGCTGCTGGCGATGCGGCAGGCGGGGGCACGGACGGTCGCCCAAGATGAAGCGAGTTGCATTGTGTTTGGTATGCCCAAGGAGGCGATCGCCGTGGGTGCGGTTGATGAGATCGTGCCACTGAGCAAAATGTCCGTCGCTGTGTTGCAACTGCTCGGGCGAAGGGAGAAGTAAGATTGTTATGGACACCGTATGGATGCTTTTGCCTTGGTGCGTGGCGGTCGTGGGGATTGGCTACCTTGGCGTGGTCAATTTCCATCTCCGCAAAGATGCGCAACGCCTGCACCAACATGACGAGCGTCTAGCGTTGGCGGTTCATGGGGCGGAGGATGGTCTATGGGAGTGGGATGTCGGAACCAGCGAGGTCTATTATGCCCCCCGCTTCAAGGAAATGTTGGGCTTTACCGACGCGGAGTTGCCCTCGGTGTTTAGTAGCTTTGAGTCGCGGTTGCACCCTGAGGATAAAGACCGCATGTACCACAACCTCCAAGAGCACTTCGAGCGGAAAGGGCCGTTTGATGCGCAGTATCGACTGCGGACGAAAGTCGGGGACTATCGGTGGTTCCAGGCTCGTGGACAAGCAAGTTGGGGGGCGGATGGCCGTCCGCTGCGGGTGGCCGGGTCCATTCGTGACATCACGGAAATAAAAGAGGAAGAGTCGCAGTTGCGGAAAGGCGTTTCCGTCCTGGCCTCCGCCATTAGCCAGATCACCACCTCGGTCGCCCAGTTCGCCGGGAGCACGACCGAGACCGCGACCTCCGTGCAAGAAACCGCCGTGACGATGGCGCAGGTCAAACAGATGGCGACGGCGACGGGTCAGAAAGCCAAGGAGTTGTCGGCCAACGCGCAACAAACCGCGTGGGTCTCGCAAACGGGGGAGCAGAGCGTCCAAGAGGTGCAGCGGGACATGCGGCGGCTCCGTGAGCAGATGGAGATGATCTCTCAGAGTGTGACACGACTCAGTGAACAGAGCCAAACGATCGAGGCGATGATCAGTTTGATTAACGACGTGGCGGAGCAATCGAATCTGCTGTCCGTCAATGCCGCGATCGAGGCGGCGAAAGCCGGAGAATATGGCAAAGGCTTCTCCGTGGTGGCCAAGGAAATCCAAGGGCTGGCCGGCCGGTCCAAACAAGCGGCGGCTCACGTGCGCCAGACCCTGAGCGACATCCAGAAGGCGACGGCGGAAACGCGGCATGTCACCGCGCAGGGGGTGGCCGCGGCAACGAGCGGGGTGCAGCGTTCAGTCGAGGCCGGGGATGCCATCCACATTCTCGCGCAAAACATCACGGAATCGACGGATACCATTGTGCAGATTACCAGCGGGAGCATCCAGCAGCTCCGTGGGATTGAACACGTGACCCTCGCGCTCGACAACATTCGCAACGCCTCGATCCAGAGTGTGAACGGCATCCAGCAAATCGAGCGCGCCGCGCAGGACCTCCAGCAGCTCGGGCACACGTTGACGCGCTTGCTGCGGTTGTCGTAGCGTGCGCGTCACACGATCTTATTCAGCGGATATTCGACGATCCCTTCCGCGCCGTATTTAATCAGTTCCGGGATCAAGTCGCGGACGATGTCCTCGCTGATAATGGTTTCCACGGCGAACCACCCAGATCGATAGAGCGGGGAAACCGTTGGTGACGTAATGCGTCCCAACTTGCGTTCGAGAAGGGCGACGATGGTGTCGAGCTTGTCCTGTGGGACATTCATCTTGATGCCGACCTTCGCCTCGGCGGCCAGCGCGCCCTTGAGCAACAAGGAGATTTGCTCGATCTTTTCGCGCTTGGCTGGGTCTTTCCACGCCTCGCGGTTGGCGATGATCTGCGGGTTCGAGGTGAAGAGTTCCCAGACGATCTTGAGTCCATGCGCGCGGATGGTCGAACCGGACTCGGTCACTTCGACAATCGCATCGACCAGTCCTTCCGCGGCTTTCGCCTCGGTGGCTCCCCACGAGAACTCGACATCGACTTTGACATGCCGTTCGGCGAAATAGCGCTTGGTGTACTGCACGAGTTCGGTGGCGACCCGTTTGCCCTGCAAATCTTCCGGGGCGCGAATCGGGGAGTCATGTGGCACCGCGAGCACCCAGCGAGTTGGCTGAAAGCTGGCCTTGGAGTAGACGAGATCGGCGACCACTTCGACCTGTGAATCATTCTCCATGATCCAGTCCTTGCCGGTGAGACCGGCATCAAGCGTGCCCGCTTCGACGTAGCGCGCCATTTCTTGCGCGCGGACCAACATGCAGCGAATCGAGGGATCGTCGATGGTGGGGAAATAACTCCGCGAACTGGTGGTGATTTTCCACCCAGCTTTCTTGAAGAGGTCGATGGTGGCGGATTCGAGACTGCCCTTGGGAATACCTAGTTTTAATTGATCATTTTTATCCATAGAGAGCGGTGTCCTAACATACGGGGGAGAGGGCCGCAAGCCGCGACAGATGAAGATTGTGTTACTCCGCGCCACGTCCAGCTCAAGCGGCGGTGGTGCCACTGCGGTCCAAAGAGCATGCCGCTGCCTGCTCACAAAACCTCCCTACTGAAAGGTGGCGGTGCAGGTGAGATCGGTATCCAGCATGGTGACGGTTGCGGTGAGGAAGGTCCCACTGCAATAGGTTCCCCACTCCACAAAGACCCGGCCTGGATCGGGAATGGCGATCAAGGTGACCAAGGCGTTTGGGCTATATCTTTCCGTGCAGTGGCCTGGGCAGCTCAGCCCCAGTGGTGAGGCGATCACGCTTCCGCCGCCCACTATCTGGATGGTCAGGGCGGGATTGCGCAGAAATATGTAGCTGCAGGTGCGGTCCGTATCCATGGTGATCGGGTCTGTGCAGCCCGATCCCTCATAATACGTTGAGCCCTCGTCAACCGTGATATTGAACGTCACCGCGGTTCCCACCGCATATCGTGCCGTGCAGGTCCCCGGACAATCAATCCCCGTTGGTGTGGTGGTGACACTGCCACTGCCACTGCCCGTCAGCTCCACGGTCAATACCCGACCGAGATCGAACGTGGCAGTGCAGGTGCGCACGGCATTCAGCGTGACGGTTGTCGTGGGGGGCGTCCCCGTACAATCTCCCGCCCATCCGGTAAAGGTCGAACCGGTGGCGGGAGTGGCCGTCACCGTCACGACTGTCCCTGGGCTATAGCTCTGGCCGCAGTCCAGTCCGCACTCAATCCCCGCGGGGACGCTTTTCACGGTTCCTCTCCCAGCACCCGTTTTTTGCACGGTCAGTCGGGGAGTCGCCGTCAAGCTGAAATTTCCCGCCCCCGTCTTTCGATAGGTGACCTGAAATGGGTCATTAAAGTTCAGTGGCGTGTCTCCCTTCACTATGAAAAGTCCGGGCAATTCCTGTCCGGGCCGCACATCTTGGCAGGTAATCGTCTTGCCTTGACCATCCAGCCAATCAAACTCGGGGATGGTAAATGACTGTCCCTGTTGGGTGATCTCAAAGTCGGAGGCACAGAGCCGAGCGGGTTTCTCAAGGTTCCCTAAATCCACCTCCAAGATGTTCCCCGCCAACGTACAGGGATTCGTCACCGAGGCACTGACCTTGGAGCCGTTGGCATCCAGCAGCAGACTACTCTGGGTCCCACACGAATTCGGATTCTGTTCTGGTTGCAGCACGCCAACGAGGCCGAAGTTTTGCCGACTCTCTTGCCATCGCACCTGCGCGTTTTTGCCCGCTTCGGGAAAATTGGCGACCGTGGTTTCCTTGTCCAATCCCTTCGGGAACGAGCCTAAGCCTAACGAGGTGACATGAAATTCCACCGAGGCAAACATCACCCCATCGGCATACGCACGAAGCGTATGCGTTCCCGGCGCAACATTATTCCAGTTCATCAGCGCCGCGAAGCCATTGTCCACATCCCCACACGCCTCCTGTGTATCGCCACGCGGCAGCCGATAGGGGACCACGAGACGCGGGCGGTTATCCAGCGCGATCTCCACGACCCGCGCCGTACACACCCAACCGCGAATCAGCTCAACCCCGCTCTGAATCGTTCCGACCTCTGGATTTTCCAACCGGCCCGAGGCCGATTGTTGTTCTGTCCCACCACTGCCGCTGCCACCGCGCAGGACAAAATTTTGTACCGCCTCCCGCCACTCGATCTCCACTGTCTGCCCGACCACGGGAAAAGAAGGAATCGCAAACCGCCCACTGAGTCCTCGTGGAAACGCCCCTAACCCTAACGAGGTGGCGACGACCCCGACCTGTCCAAAGAGAACGCCGTCGGCATACACGCGCAAGGTATGGACCCCTGGCTGGATACCGCTCCAGTTGATCAAGGCCGCGAAACCATTGTCCGCATCCCCGCACGTTTCCTGCGTGTCGCCGCGTGGCAGTCGATAGGGCACCGTGATACGCGGAAGGCTATCCAGTTCTACCTCCACGATAGTCGCTTGACATACCCAGCCTCTGATCAGTGCCACACCACTTTGCACGGAGGCAGGTTCCGGCGATTCAATTTGCCCCTGGGCCCACGCGCACTGAGCGCACGCTAGTAATCCGAGGGCGACTGCCCAGCTCCCCAGGCCGATCGTTGATGTTTTTGCGCGCATGTCGCGTTTCTCCTTCTCCTATTCTTGGTGTTGCTCACGCTTGTTCAACTTCCCGTCTCCCCTGACTGGCGGTTGCTTGGTGGAAGAGGGACAAGGTTTGTCGCTGAACGAGCAGTGATAATGTTACTGGGGCCCGCGTATGTGTTGCTCAAGGGTTTGGATATGACGGCGGAGCAGAATATCGCGGTTGCGCAGGGCTTCGACCGCTTCGTCGGTCAACCCGGCCACCGCTTGGGGGTCGCAGGGTTGAACATACGCGACTTCCGGTAACGTGGGTGGTGGTGGGAGTTGGGCCTTGGCTCCAAGGGTACAACCAGCAAGTAGTGCGAACAGCACAATCATCCCCAACCTCATAAATCACCTCTCCTCGCCGACCTCGTCCATAGTCGCTCGCTGTGGACTCTGCTAGATATGGCACGCTCAAGGTTTTGACAAGTCATAACCGGGAAAGGATGTGCTGATGCAACTTGCTGAACTGGCAACCTACCTGCAATGCGAACTCCGTGGCGACGGCACGGTGGAGATATCCGGCGTCAACAGTATTGAAGAGGCGCGTGTACACGAGGTGACGTTTGTCGCCAATAAGAAATATCTCGCCAAGCTCGCCACGATCCAAGCCTCGGCGGTGATTCTGGCCCCGACCGATCCCGATGTCCCGTTCCCTTCCTTACGGACAGCCAATCCCTATCTCGCTTTCGCTAAAGCGTTAGAGCTATTCCATCCACCACTGGAGCCGCCCGTGGGCGTTCATCCCACAGCGGTGATCGCACCCACGGCTACGATTGGTGCGTCGGCTTCCATTGGTCCGTATGCGGTGATCGGTGACCATGTGGTGATCGGCGATCATGCGCGTATCCATGCCCATGTGGTGATCTATCCGAACGTCCACATCGGCAATCACTTTACCGCGCATGCGAGCGTCGTGATTCGCGAAGGCACTCGCATTGGCGAGCGTGTGATCCTCCAAGGGGGAGTGGTCATCGGTGGTGATGGCTTTGGCTATGTGCCGCTTCCCAATGGCACGGCGTACCGGATTCCCCAAACCGGGATTGTGATCCTAGAAGATGAAGTGGAAATCGGCGCGAATACGACGATTGACCGGGCGGCGGTGGGAGCAACGGTGATTCGGCGCGGAGCGAAACTCGACAATTTGGTGATGATTGGGCATGGCTGTGACGTAGGCGAAGGCTCGTTGTTGGCGGCTCAGGTTGGACTCTCTGGCAGCACCAAGCTCGAAGCCGGGGTCCGCATGGGAGGGCAGGTGGGGGCCGCTGGTCATCTCACTGTTGGGAAGAATACACAAGTGGCCGCCCAAAGCGGGATTCCTCACGATATCCCAGCCAATTCGGTTGTTGGCGGGTATCCGACGACTGACATTCATTCGTGGCGGCGGTATTCGGTTTTGCTGCCGCAGTTACCGGAAATGGCGCGTCGCATTCGACGGCTGGAAAAAGCGCTGGAGGAGAAAGGGAAGAGTTGAGGGTGGAGAGTGGAGAGTGGAGAGTGAAAAATTAAGAGGAATTCCCTCTCAACTTTCAACTTTCAACTTTCAACTCTCCACTCTCCACTCTCCATTCTCCACTCTTCTCGCTTAAAGAATCCATTCTCTCTCTCCGTTCGTAACATAGAGCAGGAGGATCGTGCGCTGGACGACGGGGCTTTGGTCACTGCCATCGCGCAGCAACAGGAGGATGCCTTCGAGCGTCTGTACGACCGGTATCAGACGCTGGTGTACCACCTTGCCTTCAAGGTACTGAACTCGCGTGAGAATGCCGAAGAGGTGGTGTATGACGTGTTTTGGCAGGTCTGGCGTGAGGCCGCCCGTTACGATGCGCAACGTGGGAGCGTCGGAGCTTGGCTGACAACGTTGACGCGCAGCCGTGCCATTGATGCGCTCCGTGCTCGCCGCAACGATCCGATCCCGGAGGAATATCTGGAGACACATCCCATCGGCATTGACCCCGCGGAAAACCCGGAAGAAACAACCAGTCTCGGACAACGTGCTGGTATCGTGCGGGCCGCGCTGGACAAGCTTCCCTCAGAGCAGCGACTGGCCTTGGAGATGGCGTTTTTTCGCGGTCTCACCCATGCTGAAATCGCGACTCAATTACAGGAACCCCTGGGAACCATCAAAACGCGCATTCGTTCAGCGATGTCGCGGCTCCAAGAACGTCTCCGTCCGTTGCTAGGTGGAACCTCATGACCCACCACGAGATTAAAGAATTGCTCCCTTTATATGCCGTTGGTGGACTCGAAGTGGAGTCCGTCACCGCTATTGAGCAGCATCTCGCCCAACCGTGCGAGTCTTGCGCGGCGGAACTGCGGGAATGGCAGGGTGTTGTCGATCTGATTCCACTCGGCGTGATGCCGGTGCAACCAAGCGATGCGATCAAAGGACGATTACTCAATCGCATTCGTCAAGAACGAGGGGCAAAGGTGGTCCAGTTGCGGCCGCGACGCGAGCGTCCGCGACGCTGGCGTCCATTGGTGGTGGGTATTCCGTTGGCGGCGGCGGCTGCCCTGCTCCTGACATTTGCTGGATTGCGTTATCAAGCCGCGCTCCAGACCGCCACCGATCAACAGAGTCGCGCCGACCAGGTGGCCATGTTGCTGGCACGAGAGCAGGAAAAACTCGCCAGTCAGGAGCGAGAGCGGCAGCAGCTTGCTCTCCAAGTCCAGGAGCATCAACGTGCGACCACGGAGAAATCCCAACAAGTGGCGCGACTGGAAGCGGCCTTGACCGCGCAGCAGCAGTTTGTCAGTCAGCAAGACCAAGTGCTCACGCGTCTGCGCCGACAATTGGCGGCAAGTACGCCAGTCGTCGTGCCATCCCCAAAGCCTAGTCCTTCTATTGAGGTGGCCAAATATGAACGCGAGGTGGAGAAGCTGAAAACCGCACTGGCGCACGCACAGGAAAAGCTCGGCGAAAATGAAAGATCGTTGCAGGAGGTCCACACGACACTGGCACAGCAACGCCAACAGGCGGAAGCGGGCACTCGTGAACTCGTGGCGCTACGTGAGGCGGTCGCGCGGCAACGGGGCGTGATCGAAGTCCTCACGACACCGGGCTTACAGGTGCGGCCGCTCCGGCAGGCCAAGAGTGGCGTCGCCACCCAAGGGCACGTGCTATGGAATGACCAGCGCAAAGCCTGGGTCTTTTATGCGTTTGGCATGCCACCCGCGCCGGAAGGCAAGGAATATCAGGTGTGGTTTATGACGGACAAAGAAGGACCCGTGAGCGCGGGGTTGTTCTCGCCAGACCAAGACGGCGTCGGACAAGTCCTCGCCGCGACGCCCTCAAGGTTCCACGGAGACATTCGGGCGGTTGCCGTTACCTTAGAGCCAGCCGGTGGATTGCCGAAGCCGTCAGGGGAGATGTATTTGCGTGGGTCTTTGTAGTGGAGCGCCGGGAGAGGGATTCTATCGTTCCCCGAAGCCGGGACGGATCAAGGTCCAACGTCAGACAGATATTCTCGAACGAGAAGACCCACCTGGTGTCTTGGGTGCGGACCCAGGCAAGAGCTGCCTCGCGGTCAGAACGACTGCCAGTGTGGCGTCCGTAACCATACCGCTCAATACAATCGACCGCGTCCTTGAGGATGGCGAGCATCAGACATTCCTCGCCTCGCTGATACGACAGCCGGTCGAGAGAGGTGAGGAGAGAACTCTGCGAGTCCGAGGTGTGGGAAGACGTTTCCGCGGGAATAAGGCGAGCATTGGTTCTCATAATGTGTCCCTCATCTGATCCTTACGATGGGCGATGAGAGTTGGATGTCGGTGGTCTCTGCTCGTGTCCCGGACTCCACATTCCCGCCAACCTTGTGTCTCAACAATACCTATGCTCTATCTACGCCTGGCGTGACCGGAATCAGGACAAGGAGCAATTCATGGATGTGAGCACACTCGGAGTATTGGGGTTTGTTGACGGCTTTCGTGGACCACAGGCGGTCCAGTTTGCCCGCAAGATCGAACAGTTGGGGTATAGCGTGTTGTGGGTGCCGGAGGTGATGGGGCGGGAAATCTTCACGCTTTCCTCGCATCTCTTGGGACAGACCGAGCGGCTGATTATTGGCACGGGCGTCGCCATTGCGTATGCCTACGAACCGATCGCCGTTGCCGCGGCGACCCGTACACTCGGTGAGTTTTTCGAGGACCGCTTTATCCTCGGCTTGGGCGTCAGCAATAAAGCCTACAACGAGAAACGAGGCATTCCGTATGAGAAGCCGGTGGCCTTTATGCGGGACTACTTGGAGAAGATGAAATCCGCTCCGTATGTCGCGCCTGTTCCGCAGCATCAATCTCCTGTCGTCTTGGCGGGGATGATGCCCAAAATGCTGCACCTCGCGGCGACCGCTACCCAAGGCACGTTGACCTATTTCACGACCACCGAACAAGTGCGCCGCGCGCGGGAAGCGCTCGGCCCCTCGCCATGGTTGTGCGCCGTGCAACTGGTCATTCTGGAAACCGATGCGACCAAAGCCCGCTCCATCGCACGCCGCTACATGGCCACCTATATGACGATTGAGCACTACCTCTATCGTTTGCGGCGCTTGGGATTCACGGACGCGGACTTCGCCAATGGCTGTAGCGACCGGCTCGTCGATGCGATTGTCGCGTGGGGGAGTGAAACCCAGATTCGACAACGGATCGCGGACCAGTTTCAAGCTGGCGCGACGCATGTCAGCCTCCTGCCGATTGATCCCAGTGGTGGACGAGCGCCGGATATGCGCGCGCTTGAGGCGTTCGCGCCGCGCGCGGCTTAGCGCATGCTCCGCCCTTGCGGACTTGTGGACTCGCCACCTTTCGATCTGTTTTATCTTGCGCTATGTGTACTAGTCGGCGACAAGGCCAAGGTGGGGAAAGAATGAGATCATCCCACCATGATTTGGAATTTCAGTGACATAAAAGGAGGAACGATATGGCAACTGCTCAACAAACAACCAGCACGGGGGCGGTCGAGCAATTTGACGCGGTCGTGATCGGAGCCGGCGTGGCCGGGCTCTATCAACTGTACCGCTTACGCGAGCTGGGCCTTTCGGTGCGGTGCTTCGAGGATGGCAGCGGCGTGGGTGGAACCTGGTATTGGAACCGCTACCCAGGCTGTCGGTTCGATTCGGAAAGTGAGACCTACGGCTACTCGTGGTCGAAGGAACTCTTGCAAGAGTGGAACTGGAAGGAACACTACTCTGGTCAGCCGGAGAACGAACAATACCTCAATTTCGTGGCGGATAAGTTTAATCTGCGTCCGAATATCCAGTTCAATTCTCGGGTCAAATCGGCGGTCTACGACGAGAAGGCGAATCGTTGGGATGTGCAGTTGGAGAATGGGAAGCGCGCCCAGTCACAATTTGTTGTCTCGGCGGCGGGTATCTTATCCTCCCGGTACACCCCGCCATTTTCAGGGGTTGAGAGCTTCAAGGGCCTCTCGTTTCACACCTCCCGCTGGCCGAAAGAAAAGGTGGACTTCACGGGCAAGCGCGTCGCCGTCATCGGCACCGGTGCTACCGCCGTGCAGCTCATCCCGATCATCGCCAAGGAAGTTGGCCATCTCACCGTCTTCCAACGCACGCCCAACTACTGCGCGCCGTTGCGTAATGGGCAGGTTTCCCCGGAGACCCAGCAACTGTGGAAGGCCAATTACGATAAAATTCACCAACGCATTCGCGAAACGCCCGCGGCCTTCATGCACGATTTCGACCCGCGCAATACCTTCGATGTCCCTAAGGAAGAACGGCTGGCACGGTATGAAGAATTGTGGGCGCAACCTGGATTCTCGAAGTGGTTGGCCAATTTCCATGACATCATGACCAGCCGCGAGGCCAACGAGGACTTCGCCGAATTTGTCCGCAACAAGATCCGCGCGCGCGTCAAGAATCCCGCGGTGGCGGAACTGCTCTGCCCGAAGGACCACCCGTTTGGCTCCAAGCGGATTCCCTTGGAGACTGAGTATTACGAGGCCTACAACCGCGACAACGTCTTGCTGGTTGACGTGCGTAATGCGCCGATCGAAGCCATCACGCCGAAAGGCATCAAGACGACGGAGAAAGAATACGAATTCGACGTCATCATTTATGCCACGGGATTTGACGCCATCACCGGAGCGTTGACCTCAATGGACATTCGCGGCGAAGGCGGGCAGACACTCAAGGACAAGTGGGCCAATAAGGGGCTCAGCACGTACCTGGGGTTGCAGACCGCTGGGTTCCCGAATTTCTTCATCGCGACCAACGCCGCGTTCTGTAACTACACGGTCTGCGCCGAGTCGATTGTCGAGTGGATTACCGATTGCATTCGCTATGTGCGCGAGAAAGGCTACAAGCGCATTGCCGCGACGCCACAGGCGGAAGAAGCCTGGGTCGAGCACGCCAACGAGTTGGGCAGTCATACGCTCTTGAGCGATGCCAAATCGTGGTTCATGGGGGCGAATATTCCTGGTAAGAAGCGTGCCATTCTTCTCTATGCCAACACCGCCCCGGCCTATCGGGCCAAGTGCTCGGAAGTGGCCGCCAAGGGGTATGAAGGGTTCCAGTTGCAGTAACCTGGGAGCGCGGGCGTCTCGCCTCATAATCTGGGAGTGCGACGGTCTCGGTCGCGCTCCCAGACCTCCTTAGGTGATTTCTGGAAAAGATTATCCCATGTAGCCCGGATGGAGCGGAGCGGAATCCGGGGTGTCCTGCGCGGAACCTGGATTCCGCTTCGCTTCATCCAGGCTACCCAGAAACGGGATATTCTTTTCTGGAAATCGCCTTATTCACCCACCGTCGCCACCCCATCCCGCACGAGCGCGGCGATCGTCGCCTCGTCATAGCCAATATCGCGTAACACCTCCGCTGTATGCGCCCCGAGCTCTGGGGCCGCCGTTGGCGTGCGTTTCGCGCCCGCGTTAGCGAAAATCGGACTGCTGACCGTCGTCAACTTGCCATAGCGCGGATCATCCAGCTCAACGAATGCGCCAGACGCACGCATCTGCGGGTCTTCCACGACCTCTTCCAGTTTGGGAAGCGGGGCCCATTTGATGTCCGCCTGTCGGAAGAGCACGCGCCATTCGGCGAGATCGCGCGACTCGAATTGTGACTGCAGAATCGCGAACAACGCCGACGCATTCTCCGCTCGTGCTTTCGTCGTCACAAAGAGATCGTTGGTCGCCAGTTCTTCATAGCCCAGGGCGCGGCACAGATTGGGAAACTCCTTGTCCGGGTCCAGCAGCACCACCAGAAATGCCTTACGGTCACGACTCAGATACCCAGCCGCGAGCGGATTGGGCGGCGTGCCATCGGCCCCGCGTTGGGGAAACTCGGCGTTACAGAATTTGGCTTGGATGTCGCACGCATTGGCCCATGCGCCACTCGCCATCAGCGACGTGCCGACTTTGACCCCACGCCCCGTGCGTTCGCGATGATACAAGCCCAACATGATCGAGCCGAAGAGCGATACGGAAGTCGGGTGGTCGCCCATCGCTGGCCGTGGTCCGGCGGGCGAGCCATCAAGGCCGACGACACTCATCATCAAGCCTGACCGTGCCCAATAGGCGAGGGCATCAAAGGCGGGCGCGTCGGCATCCTCACCGGCGTCACCGTAGCCAGTCAGATGCGCGTAGATGAGTCGTTCATTTTCCGGTTGGAGATGTTCCCACGAGAGTTGAAATTTTTCGAGCAGTGGATGTTGATAGTTGGTGACAAAAACGTCGGCGGTCTTCACGAGGCGGATCAGCGCGTCTCGTCCTCGTGGGACACTGAGGTCAAGCGCGACACTCTTCTTATTGCGACTCGTGAGAAGCCACGCCCAGTTCACGTCGGCCTTGGCGAACCCTGGCAAATCCGCCATGAAGCGGTACAAATCGCCACCTTGTGGGCGCTCGATTTTGATGACTTCCGCGCCAAAATCCGACATGATTGTCGCGGACGCGGGCCCGGCGACGTAGGTGCCGCAGTCGATGACGCGCAGTCCTGAAAGAATTCCATTTTGCATAATGAGGCTCCTCGTTTTTGTGTAGATTCTGTCGTGACATACTCCATAGATGATTCCCTCTCGCTTCTCAAATCCTCGACATGCTAATCTCGACCAGAAGTAGGGAGCCGAGAGCTATGCCAAGCGAACAGGACATCCGCCGTAATATGCAAGTCGTGGGCAACGCCATTGCTCAGCAACGACTGGAAGGACTTGAGCCGTCGAGCGCGCTGGTCGCTGACCTTGAGCGCGTTGCGCGTGGGGAAATTTCCATCGATCACGTCATTGAAAACATCAAGCAACGGTTCCGGCATGCCGAAATACGCGAACCTCGACCATTATCTTGATGCCGACGCTGGCGTTCTCAAGAACAAACTTGGGATTCGTGACGAAGCACTTCTTGCGACCGCCGAAGCCGATTACGTGGCCGCTCGTTCCTACGAGCTGGCGCAAAACCCCATCGCCGGTAGGTTTGATCTTGCCCACCTGCAAGCGATTCACCGGCATTTGTTTGGAGATGTATACGATTGGGCTGGAGCTTTACGCGATGTGGATATTTCCAAGGGGCAAAGTTACTTCGCTCATTATCGTTATATCGAATCCTCGGCGGCGCCACTCTTTGAACAGTTGGCGAAGGAAAACTATCTGGCGGGACTTGATGAAGAAGCCTTCAGCGAGCGGGCCGCATACTTCCTCGGAGAGTGGAATGCGCTCCATCCTTTTCGCGATGGGAATGGACGCGCGCTACGCGAGTTTCTTGGCCTGCTCGCCAAGCGCAACGAGTATTTCATTCTGTGGACGGACATCACTCAGGAAGTGATGACGCAAGCCGCCATCGCCGCTTTTCGTGGTGACCCTTCACTTTTGCGGGGCCTGATCCGCGCGCATCTGATTCGTCTCTAAATATTTTGGGGGGACGTAAAACGTAAAGCGTAAGACGTAACCACTGCCTCGCCTTTTTACGTTTTACATGTTTACGTTTTACGTCTTATGGCCCTACCGATGTAACATCCGCTTCAACGCATGATCGCGGTCGGCATTAAACCGCCGCGAGACCTCCGCGTTGGGCACGAATCCGTTGAACCCATGAAACGCGCCGGGATACACATGCAGCTCGGTGGGCACGCCCGCCGCCAACAACCGCTGCGCGTAGGTGATGTTCTCGTCCAAGAATAGATCAAGGTCGCCCACCGGAATATACGCCGGAGCCAAGCCTTTCAGATCGGTCGCGCGTGAAGCGGCGGCATACGGCGACACATCTTTTCCGCCCGGCTCATGGCCCAGCAGCGCCCGCCACCCCATCAAGTTATTCTCCCGCGTCCACACAAACGTGTCGGGCGTGGTCGCGCTAGCTGGAGCGATGTTGCGGTCGTCGATCATCGGATAGATGAGCAATTGCAACGCCAACTCCACCTCGGCGCGATCCCGCGTCAACAGCGCGAGCCCCGCCGCGAGGCCACCACCAGCACTCGCGCCGCCGATAGCGATACGAGACTTGTTGACACCGAGTTCGCTACTGTGCGTCGCCAGCCACTTGAGCGCGGCATAACAATCCTCCACCGGCCCAGGAAATGGATGTTCCGGGGCTAGGCGATACTCGACCGACGCCACCACGCAGTTGCCCACTTTCGCCAAATGCTTGGCCAACAGATCGTCCCGTTCCACGCTGCCCAACACATAGCCCCCGCCATGAATCCACAGCAGCGCGGGCAACGTCGCGGGTCGATCCGTCGGCTGATAGACCCGCACGAAGACATCAGGAGCCCCCGCCGGTCCAGGGACTTTCTTATCCACGCTACTGATCCCCTCGATGGGCTGAGCCTTCGCCATCTGAGCGGCGAAGAGGTCGTCCATCATTTTGCGCGCGGCGGGAATATCGTGCAGATTAATGCCCCCCTTGGTCGCCTTGTGCCAGGCTTCTAGGGGACCCGCCAACTCTGGGTCTAACCGATCGTGCATAGTCATACTGTCCCTCCTTTTTGTCCGCGATGAACGTGTTATGCCGCCCGCACGATTTTCCCCGGTCGTGCGCCCGTGTCGTGGCCGTTCTCTTGCACCGCTTGGCCACTTACGTAGGTGGCGACATAGCCCTTCGCCGTCTGCATCAGGCGCGGCATGCCAGCGGGGAGATCGTGCACTAACTCCGGGTGATTGACGTGCAGGTTCTCATAATCAATCAAGTTGACATCGGCCTTGGCGCCCGGCTCCAGCGTGCCGCGATCCTTGAGACCAAACAGCCGCGCGCCATCATGCGTGAGCTTCTTGACCACCAACTCTAGCGGGAGATGGTCGGGGTGATCCTTGGACAGGCCGCGCACCCAATGTGTCAACATATAGGTCGGCATGCTCGCGTCCATGATCTGACTGACATGCGCGCCGGCGTCACTGCCGCCCAGGGCCGTGATCGGATGGGTCATCATCTCGCGCAAAGCATTGGCGTTCCCGTCCGCGTAGCCAGCGACCGTGTTCATCAAGAAGGCGTGGCCATCCTGCGCCAGTAGCTCGTCATACACGACATCCAGGACATTCCGGCCTTCACGGCGGGCAATTGCGGCGATGGACTGGTCAGGGGCGGGGAGGTAGTTCAGCGGCTGACCCATGCGATAAGTCTTTTCCCAGAAGGTCTCGTGATACATCAGCGCCGCTCGTGAGGCACGGGCTTCACGCTCGGCCAACAATGTCCGACGCAGTTCGGGATTGCGCAGCGCCGCGACTTTCTCGGCCAATGGCAAGTTGCGCAACGGCTTGAAGCTCGGCAACGACTTGAAGGGATTTTCACTTTGCAACGTGAGGAGCAGCGTCACCGGGCGAGCGAAGACCATCGGCGTGATCGGCACGCCAGACTGTACTGCGGTCGCGCACAGTTGTAGCACCTCGCGCCAGATATTGAGTTCCTTGTTGCCCTGGCCAAGCAGGAACGTCAGCGGACAGCCAGACGCGCGTGAAATACGGATCATCATTTCGATTTCTGGCAGCAGGGCATTGGGGGCTTCACCGACCACGCCAGCGGGCACGACCTCAAAGATGCCGCGTCCGGTTGTGCGCATGCCTTTCACGATGCCGAGCAATTCATCTTCAGTGGCGAAGGTGCCAGGCACCGGGACGCCGTCCTTGGCGAGATGTACCGGAGTACGAGAACTGGAGAAACCGAGCGCGCCAGCCAACATGGATTCCTTGACCACTGCGGCCATTTGGAGGATGTCGTCGGCGGTGGCGGGTTCGTTCTTGGCACCGCGTTCGCCCATCACGTAGGCGCGCACGGCTCCGTGTGTGACCATGCCCGCGACATCCAACGTACGGGGCATTTTCTCCAGCACGTCATAATACTCGGAAAAGGTTTGCCAACCCCACGGCAAGCCCGCGGCGAGTGAGGGGCCAGGAATATCCTCGACGCCTTCCATGAGGCCAATCAGCCACTCATGGCGATCCGGGGCGGCGGGCGCGAAGCCGACGCCACAGTTGCCCATGATGACAGTGGCGACGCCATGCCACAGCGACGGGGTCAGTTGTTCATCCCACGCCACTTGGGCGTCATAGTGCGTATGCACATCGACCCACGCGGGCGCGACGAGCAGGCCATCGGCGTTGACGGTGCGGTGCGCGTTGCCCAGGTCCTTGCCGACCGCGGCGATACGGCCCGCGCGCACGGCGACATCGCCAGTAAAGGCGGGCTTGCCAGTGCCATCAACGATGGTGCCACCACGGATTACCAGATCATGCATGTATGTGTCCCTCCGATTTTATTGTGCGGAAAATATGCTGACTCTCTTAGCATTATTCGATGGGAGCGAGAAAGCGCGCCTTCTCATGGTCGCAGTTGAATCTCCACAAAAACCGCCCCAGACCACAACGCGCGCTTGTAGGTCCACGGCCGCAACTTCTGGAATCCCTTTCGCGCCCGGTCGGGATCATCAACGATGGGAGTCGCCCAGCCCACCAGGTCTGTCCCCTGAATCAGCAACCGCACTGCCGCGCCGCCTCGCAGATGTTGCCACCAGGCGGAATCACTGCCCACGTACACGACATCGCCTTCGCGGAGGTAATCCACGGGAAAGGTGATGGTCTCCGCCGTGTCCCGCTTCTGCATGGTGATGAGCATCATGTGCCCACTGAGCAGCGCGTGGTGCGCGGACCTGAGAATGGGCGGGACCAGGAGATGCGCCACCGCCAGGAGTCCAGCGATGCCCACCAAGACCAGTATGATAGTCAAGATGCGTTTCTTCATGGTGCCCGCTTTGTAGCATCATTGCATTTGACACGAGAACGCCTCTTCCCCTACAACTCGCTGATGCGACGACGCAAAGGAGAATCAGTATGCGATTAGGCGCACTCCTCGGTTTTTTGCCGCCCCAGGCCCAGGCCACGGACCTCGCTGAACAAGCGAAACGCTTTGTCGGCGAAGGCTTCAACAGTTTGTGGCTCCCCCACGCGGTGGGCAGAGGCTTCATCCTGCAAGACCCATTCATAGGACTGGCGGTGCTGGCGACGGCCACCACGGATGTTGAACTCGGCACGGCGGTTGTGCAGGTGCCGCTGTATCAAGCGACCGATCTCGCGCATCGGATTTTCTCGGCCATGCAAGTGTGCGGCAGTCGCCTGACGCTCGGCGTGGGGGCGGGATCGACGGAAACTGATTTCATCGCCTATGAACGCGACTACGCCAAGCGGTTCAAGTCCTTCAACGCCACGCTAGCCCGTCTACGGACGCTGTTGAAAGAGGGAAAAGACGAGATCGCGAATTTGACTCCTTGGGATGTGGTCAAAGGCGGGCCTCCGCTGATGCTGGGCTCATGGGGGGCTGGAGTCGAGCGGGCGGCGAAAGATTTCGCGGGCTGGATCGCGTCCGCGCACTATCGGACACCTGACCAGGTGATTGATGCGCTCGGTCGCTTTCGCGCGGCTGGCGGGAAGCGCGCGATCGTGTCCACTATTCAGTTGACTCCTGATCTCGATTTGGGACGGATCAAGGAGACGCTGCAACGGTTCGCGGACGCCGGGTTTGATGACGCCGTGGTCTTGATCCGACCAGGCGGTCCGAGTCCGGCGCAGGTCAGAGCGTTGGTGGCGTAGGGTAAGTGGGAGCGGGAAAAGGAATACCCTTTATGGCGGTTCGCGATACCTTTCATGAAGCGGTCAGGAATGCCTTGGTGAAAGAGGGATGGACGATTACTCACGATCCGCTTTCTCTTTCTTTTGGTGGTGTCGATTTATATATCGACCTGGGAGCCGAAAAAATGATTGCCGCGGAAAGAGAAGGTCAACGCATTGCTGTCGAAATTAAAAGCTTTAGCGGACCTTCTCTCGTGTCCGATTTTCATGCCGCGCTCGGACAGTTTCTCAATTATCGTTTAGTACTGGAGGCCCAAGATGCGGCGCGAGATTTATACTTGGCTGTCCCACTTGATGCTCATGCGGTGTTCTTTTCTCTCCCGTTTGCTCAAGCGGCAATTCAGCGTTATCAACTCAGACTGCTCGTGTATGATGGCCAGAAAGAGGAGATTGTCCAATGGCAAAGTTAGATGACTACCGTTTCTATGTGCAGCAGGTCCTGGAACGATATGGACAACTGAAACCGGCGTATGGGGACCTAGAGCGACAACTTCTCTTTGACCCTACTCGTGACCATTATCAACTGGTCACCGTTGGCTGGCAGCAACAGCAGCGGGTCTATGGCTGCGTGGTACATGTCGATATCAAGGATGGCCAGATTTGGATTCAGCACGATACCACTGAGACTGGGGTTGCCAACGATTTGGTCGCGCTGGGGGTTCCCAAAGCCGATATCGTGTTGGCGTTTCACGCTCCATATAAACGACCTCATACGGGGTTTGGCGTCGGCAAGGAACAGCTCGGGCAGCATGCGGCTTAGCTCGGACCACGAAACGGTGGGGCAGTGTTCACGGTGTGGCTAAGTGGGCTGGGATGAGCACTCCTCGCGCATCAGGAGTGCCCACTCCTGAATGCTCCGCCCCCGTCGTCACACAATCTCAACCTCATAAAACGCCCGCTTTTCATGCGCATTCGCGCCCGGCCACACCGCCCAGCCTTCCCATGCTCCACCATCCTTACGCATGCTTCGCGTGTACACGGTGATCTTCTTGTGGTCGCCGGCGATTTCGATGAGGTTATACAACCTTGGCGTGGACTCAGGTCGGTCTTTTGCCTTGGCTCCGAAGGAACCCGCCCCGGCGATATACACTTGACGATTCGGGTCGAGATAACGGACGACATCCGCGCGATCTTCATGGACATGCCCATGTAAACAGAGATGGATGCCGGCTTTGCGTACGTTTTCGAGAAACGCATCCTTCTCCATCTTCTCGTTCCCAGTCACCGGATGGTGCCACACCGCGATGCGGAAGAGATGGGCGTCCGTGGCGAGCTGTCCTGCTTTGCGGGCGCGCTGAATCTGTTCGTCCGCTTTGAGCAGCCCATGCGCCAATGCGTTCTGGTTAATGCTGGAACGATCCTGAAAATACTCATCAATCTCCCAGGCCGAATTCAACGTCAGGAACTGCAGCCTGGTCTCAGGAAAGAGAAAGGACATGCTCTGCTCGTCAGGCTTGATGGGGTAGGGTTGTTGGACGAGGGAATGATAAAACTTGCCGAAGTTGGTGAACCGCGTGGGGTATTTCGTCTCATCGCGGATGAGATACCCCGCACCTTGAGTGACAAAACTTCCCTCTGGCAGCTTGGTCACATCAACCACGCGGCGGTGTTTCCAGTCGTACACCCCCGGTTCGTCCCAGTTCAGGTCATGATTGCCAGGGACGATCAGGCAGCGTTCAGCGGACAGTCCGAAGCGCTCGATCAGTCGTGAAATAAGCTGATACCCTTGTTCAAACTCAGTGGCGGACGCACGGTTGGTGATGTCGCCAGAGATCACCAGATAATCAAGCCGCTTAAACCCAAACCCGTCCCGTTTATCCAAGAGGTCGGCCATCAACGGTTGCAGTCGCACTGCCGGGTCATCAGTCGCGGCGATATGCAGGTCGCTGAGGTGCAGAATGCGGATTGGTGGTTGTGGTAAGGGGCTCCAGACATTGCTAATTGCTTCCGCTTCATCGGGAACGAGTGGGCGCGGGGCATTTACTGGGCGCAGCATATCTTCGATGGCGGTACGAATGCCCTGCGCGATATTGGCGAACGCCTCATCCCGGTTGGACCAACTTGTGACCGCTTTCGCGTCTTTGGGCAGCGCTTGCAATTCGCTCAGCTCCGACCCGTACCAGTCCACCGGCCGCAACAACACTGGAATCACCCGGGCCTCACCGTTCCGGTGCCGTTCCAACGCCCGTTCCATTTCCACGTCATAACAATAATTCGACGCGAGAAAATCGGCGCTGATGAGCAGTAAAATCACACTGGCGGAATTGAGACGCGAGTCAATTTCACCTTTCCATTCAGAGCCAGCGGTAATTTTGCGATCATGCCACCCGGAAATCACAGCGCGCCGCTTCAAGGATATCAAGTGCTTATCGAGTTCGTCACGTAGCGCTTCATCTTCATGTGCGTAGGAGTAGAAAACTTCAATCGACTTGAATCCGCGAGTGGTCGTGGAGATCATTCGTTGGCTCTGTTCTCGGAGCGATGTCTTGACCGCGAGGAGGTCCTTTGCCAATTCAGGTTGCTCCGCTTTTGTTTGTGCGGCCCCTTGATTGATCGGGTTCCGCGTTTCACATCGTGGGCACGGTACATCCGTGGATCCGTCAGCCAAACGGTCGCGCAACAACGGTTCGTCAAAGAGAAAGGCGCAGGTGACGCAGGCGGATTTCAACACCTCGGTAATCGTCACGCTTTCATTGCGCAAGTGGTCTTCGACAAACACAGTGAACTGAGCCCTCAGAGATTCGGGAACATTGGGGCTGAATAAGAGGTCTAAGTGTGCGGTCCCGCGTCGGGTGCCAGTCTTACGTAATCCGGATACGCCACCTCTTGGCAGTTCAAATTCCGCACGATCTTTCCACAGGCGCACGCGACCAAAGCGCTCACTCAGGGCGAGTCGGACCACTAACGAGGAATAGATGTTATCGATCGCCCCGGAAAAATCGTAATACAAGGAGACGGTTACGCCGAGATCAGCCCCTGCCTCGTGTGGCACTTCGGGAAACAGCGTGGGGAAAATCAGTAACCCGGCATGTTGCCAACACAGACCATGCTCCAAGAGCAGTTGCACCACACATTCCAAGACGGTCTGCTCTTGTATTGGCGGCAGCCGGTCGCGGTCTTTGATACCAGGAAAGGTCATGCGGCCGCTAATCACTGTCTGTTCTTCGAGTGCCGGGACGTTGTTGGGGTTATCGCGTGCGGCCACAATCAACGATCCCGCATACCGTTCGATCTCGACAAGCTGGAGTACCAGCACCCGCTGTCCCGAGGTTTCGCGGGTGTCGACGATCACCCCTTGCCGGCTCAACTGCTTGACCACTGCCTCGACGGCAGCCGGATCGAAGTCCTGGGGGTGGTCGGCGTGCAGTTGATTCGCCAACTCCGAGTAATGGACAAGGACATCCTTGCGTCTGCGGTGCTCCTCAATCTTCTCGCGCACCTGCTGAAAGACGAGCGGGCGGGTGGTTTTTGACAGATTGTCCCAGTCGAGAGCATCGGCGATTGCATTTCTCAATTCCCTGACTCCGCGCGGCTTCTTGGCGCTCGTCGGATAGTAGCCAGCAAATCCGCAGTCGGTAAGCAATTGCTGAATCCCTGCCTCGTCAACGGTCGTCATTTCTTCGTCGCACTTGGTGCCGACAAGTAATTTGACCGCTTGGCTGCCAGGCCACTGCTTTTCTAAGCGCAAGTTCCAGCCTCGGACTTCTTCAAAGGCGGTCCGCCCGCGCGAGGGATCAAACAGTACCAACGCTAAGGTGGTATCGTACAGAAACAGTTGATACACCAGACGATATTCGTCCTGTCCGCCAAAATCCCACAGAACTACCTCACGCTGTTCGCCAGGTGGAGCCGCCGCGTTGATGCGCAATTTTTCCGGCGGGAGAGAATAGAGTTGCAGGGCATGGGTTGTGCCTTGTTCCTCATAGCGGTCTTCAATCAGTCGTAAGGCGAGGCAGGACTTCCCGACATTACTTTCACCTACAAAGACGACCTTGGCGCTCGTATAATAGTTCTGATGTTCCGTGTCTTGACCGCTTGATAATCCGCTGTTCGCTACATCCCAACCCCGGACAACGATCTCGTCGTCTCCAAACACTTGAGATGTAAAGGAAGATGGACAGAAGGAAACAGCGAGCAGGAGATATTTTGGAGCCGCTGGCTCATACCGTTTCACCTCCGTCCAGGTAGCGCTTGACCACAAGATGCAGTCTTTGTCCATAGAGACTGACGCGAGCCATTGTCCGTCAGGCGACCAGGCGACACTCAAGACAAAGTCGCGGTGCCCTTCGAGCGTGCGCAATTCTTGCCCGCTCCGCGCATCCCAGACCTTGACGGTGTTGTCCATGGAACCCGACGCGAGCCAGCGCCCATTAGGCGACCAAGCCACACTGAAGACCGAGAAGTGATGCCCCTCGAGCGTACGCAATTCTTGCCCGCTCCGCGCATCCCAGACCTTGACGGATTTGTCCTGAGAGCCTGAAGCGAGCCAGCGCCCATCGGGCGACCAGGCCACACTACGGACCCACTCTCGGTGTCCTGTGAAGGTGCATCTTTCTTGACCGCTCTGAGCCTCCCACACTTTGATGATGTCATCGGAGGCTGAGGCGAGCCAGCGTCCATCGGGTGACCAGGTGACACTCATGACCCAACTGCGGTGCGCTGTGAAGATGCACCGTTCTTGGCCGCTCTGCACCTCCCGTACCTTGATAGTGCCATCATCAGACCCCGAGGCAAGCCAGAGTCCATCGGGCGACCAAGCCATACTCCTGACCGGCTTGTGGTGCCCTACGAGAGTGCGCAGTTCTCGGCCGCTCTGCACCTCCCACACCTTGACGGTAGTGTCCTGAGACCCGGAGGCAAGCCAGCGCCCATCAGGTGACCAAGCCACACTCCTAACCAGATTGCGGTGCCCTACGAGAGTGCGCAGTTCTTGCCCGCTCTGCACCTCCCATATCTTGATAGTGGTATCTTGAGAGGTTGAAGCCAGCCAGCGTCCATTGAGCGACCAGGCCACACTCGTGACCAGGTCGCGGTGTCCTACGAGAGTGCGCAGTTCTTGCCCGCTCTCCACCTCCCACATCTTGACGGTGTTATCTTGAGAGCCTGAGACGAGGTAGCGCCCATCGGGCGACCAATCCACACTCGTGACCGAATCGCTGTGCCCTACGAGAGTGCGCAGTTCTTGGCCGCTCTGCACCTCCCACACCTTGACGGTGTTGTCCAGAGAGCCCCAGGCCAGCCAGCGCCCATCAAGCGACCAGGCGACACTCGATACCCAATTGCGATGCCCCCCTTTCAGCGTGCGCATCTCTTGGCCACTCCACGCTTCCCACACTTGGACAGTGTTGTCCTGGGACCCCGAGGCCAGCCAGCGACTATTAGGTGACCAGGCTACACTCGTAACCGATTGACGGTGCGTTAGAGCCTATCCGAATAACTCTGCAACTCATTGAAACTGAATAGCGCAAATGGGTTTTTCGGATAGGCTCTTAGGAGCATGCGCACTTCTTGGCCACCCTGCGCTGCCCACAGCCTGACGGTATTGTCCGCAGAGCCTGAGGCGAGCCAGCGTCCATCGGGCGACCAAGCGACACTCGTAACCGCATTGCGGTGACTTACGAGCATGCGTAGCTCTTGGCCGCTTTGCGCCTCCCACATTTTGACGGTGTTGTCCGCAGAACCCGAAGCGAGCCAGCGCCCATCGGGTGACCAAGCGACACTCCTGACCGCATTGCGGTGCCCTACGAGCATGCGCACCTCTTGCCCGCTCTTCGTGTCCCAAATCCGTATAGAACCATCATTGCCACCAGTTGCGACGAAATTCCCATCGGGCGACCACGCTACAGAGTTGCCTACAGAATTATGTCGGCTCAGCGTCTGACGAAGCTGGTACGGGCTGGTAGAGGATTCTTTCTCGCGTATATCGAGAGATATGGTGCTATCATTTGTTACCATCTGTGTTCTCCAGCAGAGAGCTGCGACTTCGCTCCTGTGGGTTCTTTCCTAACATGAAGAAGAATGCAAGGGAGACAATACGTGGGTGGGGATTGTGGCTTCGTTGAACGCCCGGAGCACCCCGGCGATCAATCGACGGGATACAGCACGACGCCCCATCAATGGGGCTCAGAAGCCGGATTTATTCGGCGTGCCCGCGCGGAAGCGCGCGATTAGTGTCCGCGTGCAGTACAGGTGAGCACATCCGCCGCTTCTTGATTGAGTTCGTCGGCATGCTGATTGAGAATCTCTAAGTCTTTGGCGTTGCGCGCCTCCCGCGATAACTGCGCAATCAATGCCCGTGCGGCGACTTCAAGGAAGTCCGAGCGGTTCTTGTATTGACCTGAGAATTGGTCGATGGCTTTGAGAATATCTTCTGAGAGTGTGATGGAAGTTTTGACTTTCATGTCGCGAATATAACTCGTAAGCGTTCCGCCGTCAGCTATCAGCTTTCAGCAAAAACAAGGAGAGCCGCACCCCGGTCGCTCTGGTTCGTGTGAGAAGGTGGGTGAAATCTCCCGTGTTTTCTTGTCTGGCTGACTGCTGATAGCTGATAGCTGATAGCTGATAGCTGATAGCTGATAGCTGATAGCTGATAGCTGATAGCTGATAGCTGATAGCTGAACGCTTACTATAACTCTTTTCAGATTGTTGAGTAATGTAGCCCGGATGGAACTGTTCCCTCACACGGAGACGCAAAGACGCGGAGGAAGACAAGGCTGTTTTTCTCCGCGTCTTTGCGTCTCCGTGTGAGAATTGTATAACTCATGCGAAGGAGAGCTGAGTCATGCACGACATTGACGGCGCGCGCTGTTTTCAGGCGATGGTGCCCATGCGGGATGGGGTGCGGTTGAATACGTTCGTGTTCCTGCCCGAAAGCGGCGGGCCACGCTATCCTGTCATCCTGCAACGCACCCCCTACGGCATCACTTCCCCCGAAGGGCAAAATGTGACCGACCCCACCAAAGGCTGGGTGCCGGACCCCAAGGCGCCGTTGCGGGGATCGCTCCTGCGCGGCTGGCGCGAGATCGTGCGGCAGGGCTATGCCGCTGTCTACCAAGATACACGCGGTCGTTACGGCTCCGAAGGCGAAGATCA
>JABFSC010000212.1 GCA_013140885.1 Deltaproteobacteria bacterium
ATCCTGTTGGTGCAGCGCTTTTGCTTTCCGCGGATCCAGCGCCACGCTGGGGGCTTTCGCGCGGGATCGCATAGGGACGACTTTTGCCGACGATTTTGTTTTGAGTTGCATACGGTTCCTCTATTTGGACGCGATCATACTGACTCTGGGAACTGAAGAGAAGTCAAAAGGCAAAAGTCAAAGGTCAAAAGGCAAAAGTAAGAAGAATACCGAGACTTGAGGCTTGCAACCCGAAACTCTTGACCTTGGACCTTGGACTTTAGACCTTAGACCTTAGACTCCATTCGTGCTTGAGTGGCCGCTCCGGTCTCCACGAGCGCGGCGATCCGTGCCGGGGCGATGCCGAACTCCTTCAAGATGTCGATTGTATGTTCCCCAAGTCCAGGCGCGTGATGGCGGACCTCTGGTGCGGTGACGCTGAACTTGCCAGGGACGTTGATGCCGCGAATCCGCCCCGCCACGGGGTGGTCGTATTCGAGAAAGGTCTGGTTCTGTATCAGTTGCGGATCGCGCAAGGCTTCATCAAACGTGTAGACGGGACCACACGGCACATCCGCCGCTTCAAAGATAGCGAGCCACGCTTTCGAGGTTTTTTGCGGCAAGAACTCGTCGATAGCGGCGAGGATATTGGGCAGGTTCACCGCGCGCACGGCTGGGGTTGGGTATTGAGCGATCCACTCCAGCTTGCCCATCGCCGTGCACATGCGTTTCCACTGGTCATCGGTGGCCGCGCAGGCGACGATGTAGCCGTCCTTGGTGCGCATGGGTTGTAGCAACGCGTTGGAAATCGAGAGATGGCGAAACTCATCGTCGGGGATGAACGTGTAGCCGAACATGGTATCTGGTCCGATAAACGACATGAGGGAGTCGATCATGGAGAGGGTAATTTCTTGACCGATCCCTTGCCGGTCCGCGGCGACGAGGGCAGCGAGGACGTGATAGACGGCATTCATCGAGGTCATTTTGTCGGCGATGGCCGTGCGAATGAACGTGGGTTTACCGTCCCCACCTTGGACAAACGCGAGTCCCGAAATGCCTTGGATCACCGGGTCGTAACACGGCTTGTTCGCGTATGGGCCCTCGGGACCAAAGCCAGAGATGGAGAGATAGACAAGCTTGGGGTTATATTCGCGGACCGTTTGATAGCCGAACCCCAATCGCTCCATGACCCCTGGCCGGAGATTGTGGACCATCACATCGCATTGCTTCACCATCGCGAGGATCGTATCACGCACGGCGGGCTGTTTGAGGTCGAGCACGATACTACGCTTGTTGCGGTTGAAATTCACAAACCACGAGCCGAACCCGGCCTTGAAGGTCATACTGAGGTGACGGAGAATGTCGCCGCCGGGAGCCTCGACTTTAATGACATCCGCTCCCATGTCCGCCATCATCATCGTACAAAAGGGTCCCGTGATCACACTACTAAAATCCAGGACACGCACGCCAGAAAGTGGTCCACCCATTATGAGTTCCTCCTTTTCCTGCCCCACTACCATCAAGTGGGGGGCGGAGCAATGCGGACTACAAGTCTCAAGTCCAAAGTCCAAGGTCCAAAGTTTCAAGTTTCACCTTTCACGTCCTCAATGAAACTTGAAACCCGAAACCTTCAACTCCTTGACTTTAGACCTTGGACCTTGGACTTTGGACTCGGAAAGGGACTTTGGACCTTGGACCTTAATTGAAAAAAAGGAGGCACGATGAAAACAAAACGCATGGGACGAACTGGGCTGCGAGTGTCGGAGATTTGTTTGGGGACAATGACCTTTGGACGGCAGTGCGACGAGAAGGTGAGCTTCGGGGTTATGGATACCGCCGTCGAATTTGGCGTCGATTTTTTTGATACCGCCGATGTGTATCCCGTCGGTGGGGGGCTCGATACGGTCGGGCGCACCGAGGAGATCGTGGGCAAGTGGCTCAAGGGTCGACGTGAAAAGATCGTACTCGCGACCAAGTGTTGGGGAGCGATGGGCAAAGCGCCCAATGAGCAGGGGCTCTCGCGAAAACATATTATGCACGCGATTGACGAAAGTTTGCGCCGCTTGCAAACCGATTATGTCGATCTCTATCAAGTGCATGCGCCTGATCCCGGAACACCGATTGATGAGACCCTGCGCGCGTTGGACGACATCGTGCGGCAGGGGAAGGTACGCTACATCGGCTGCTCGAACTTTCAGGCGTGGATGTTGGCATCCGCGTTGTGGACGAGTGACAAACTCGGCTTGGCGCGGTTTGATTGTGTGCAACCGCGCTATAACCTGATGTTCCGAGAAATTGAAAACGAGCTGCTCCCGCTTTGTCGCCAGTACGGAATCGGCGTGATTCCGTACAATCCCCTGGCGGGTGGATTCCTCACGGCGAAATATAAACCAGAAGCCACGCCATCGGCGGACACACGCTTTGGGCTCGCGGGCAGAGCGGGGTCGATCTACCGCCAGCGTTATTGGCAGGATGCGCAATTCGCGGCGGTGTCGCAGTTGCAGGAATTTTTTCTCAAGCGCAACAAGTCGTTGGCGCAAGTGGCCATCGCCTGGGTATTGGCACAGCCCGACATCACCTCACCAATTGTTGGGGCCACATCGGCGGAGCAACTTCGCCAATCGTTACCGGCGACGGAGTTGACGCTCGATACAGAGGAAATGGATTTCTGTAATGAAGTCTGGTTTGAGTTACCCCGACTCAAAGACCCGACAGTGGCGCTGAGATAGGGGCTAGGTATTGGGTATTGGGTGTTAGGTGTTGGTTTTCCCCAGCCCCTAACACCCAGCACCGCTCAGAGTATTTCATAAAAACTGCCTTGCCCTGGCACGAATAACCGACTGTAGAACCGCATGGCGTAGGAGTCGGTCATGTTGGCGAGGAAGTCGCAGATGACGCGCTTGCGGGCGGGTTCGTTGCCATCCGTCAATGCGCGTTCGTAGTCTTCCCCGTAATCTTCCGGGAGCAGGCCGATGGACTCGCGACCTTGATCGAGCGCCGCGAAGAGCCGACGTAAGACCTCTTTGCCCTTGTAGCCCAAACTGGTGACTCGTGGGTTGCAAATTACATGATACGACTCGAACGCCTTGAGTATCTCGATACGGATACGATTCGCGGGAGCGGCATCAATCTGCCCGGATGCTTGGATGGTCACGCTGGAGGCGAATTCATGAATCATGTCGCGCGTGAGCATCTTGCGCGCGGCCTTGCCCGCCGTGCGTTCGAGCGCGTCCAGCCGATCCGCGATTCGTACCAATTCGTGGTGGAGCGTTGCCTCACTGAGAGTGTGTCCCTTCGCGGCCAGCTTCAGATGCACATCACGGGTGACGCGCGCGGGTGGGAGGCGACGAAAATCGGCGGCCGTCAAGAGCCCGGCCTTCAAGCTATCTTCAAGGTCGTGCACGGAGTAGGCGATGTCGTCGGCCACATCCATGATCTGGCACTCGAAGCTGCGCTGCCGCCCGGTGCCAGTCCATCGCATGACCGTTTCGACGAGTGGCCAGTCATCCGCGTAGACCCCTTTCACGAGACCGTCGGGCACCGCCGCTATGGCGGCTTCGTCAATACAGGTCTTGTATTTCAACACGCCATCCAAGGTCTGATAGGTGAGATTCAAGCCCGTGTAGCTGTTGTGCTTGCGTTCGAGCCGGGTCAACACGCGCAAGGTTTGCGCGTTGCCCTCGAACCCCCCGTGAGTACGCATCAGTTCGTGTAGGACCGCTTCGCCCGTGTGGCCGAACGGGGGATGGCCGAGGTCATGGGCGAGGCTGATCGCCTCGACGAGGTCGGGATCCGCGGCAAGGTTGAGCGCGATGCCCTTGGCGATCTGTGACACTTCCAGTGAGTGTGTCAATCGCGTGCGAAAGAAATCCCCCTCGTAGACGCCAAACACCTGCGTTTTGCCTTGGAGTCGGCGAAAAGCCGCCGAATGAATGATCCGCGCCCGATCTCGTTCGAATTCCGAACGACGATCAGGGCCGTCTCCCTTCGACTCAGGCGTGGGTCGTATGGCCTCGGCAACACGTGCGGGTGTCATGTGCGGATTTCCCATTTCGTGACCGGCAGGATAGACAGTCGTTGGTGGGGTCGCAAGCGTCCTTGCTTTTGCCTTTGGAAAAGTGCTAACCTCGCGACCTCAATCAGACAGCCGGTCTCAAAAAGTGACTTAAAGTTTTCCTGTCACCCCCCGATGAGCCATTTGTGAGACCACGCAGCGTCACGATGCGAAGTTGTATGAGCAGTAAAGCTCGTGTCCTGCAAGTAGTACACACATACTTGCGTTGAGTTTAAGGGAAAGGAGATTTACGCCATGCAGAAAATCAAATCGTTCACAGTCGCAGCTACTTTGGTTGGAGCACTGCTCGGAGGAGCCACGGCTTGGGCCGGGGACACGATCCGGCCGATCGATGGGTGTGGGACCCTCACGGCCCGCGATCAGTCCTCGTACATCCTCGTGAACAGTATTCAGACGAACAACCTCAACTGTCTGATTATCGAGTCGAGTAATATCACCATCGACATGAATGGGTTCAGTATTCAGGGCTCTGGAGAAGGGACCGGCATTCTCGCTCCCACGCCCGTCGAAGGCATCAAGATCCGCAACGGCTTTGTCCGTAACTTCGCGATCGGGATTTCCCTGGGTGGAACTGGGAACGTGGTGGAAGGTGTCCACGTGACCAATAACACCGATACCGGGATGGTCCTGGGAGCAAGTAATCTCGTCGATCATGTGGTTGCCCAAGCGAATAACCGGAACGGAATCCTTATGACCGCCGCCGCGACGGTGAAGAATTCCACCCTGCGCGCCAATGGCAGTAACCCGGAGAGCAAAGGGCTCTCAGTTGGACCAGGAAGCACGGTGACCGGGAATACGATTTGGGCCAGTGTCGGTACGGGACTCTTCGCCTCACTGGGTAGCACGGTCATTGGGAACACGGTTTTTGACTCCAATCCTGGTGTTGGGATCTCCGTGATTTGTCCGAGTAACGTGCAGGATAATACCGCCACGGGTAATACCATCCAAAACCTGACCCTGAACGACGGTATCGGTTGCAATGCCGTGGACAACGTTGCGCCATAGCCCAACCGAGCGCCATCCACACTGCTGTCTATCTTTTTCATTTCCAAGCAGGCCGTCCCTCGCGCTTGGGCCGGGGCGCGCAGTTTGCGCCCCCCATACCACCTTCTTCGAGAGGGGGTCGCCATTCCACGACAACCAGCCTCAGCTTTCCTCCGGGTCCACTGTTCCAGCCTTTCGAGAGCTGTTAAGTAGAGACACTTTTCGCGGCGTGAACGCGAGGACCTCAAGCTGATTTTAGGAGTGCGCGCATGTTGTGGTGTGACCAAGTGGCGAGTGAACTCGCCGGGCCTCAATTAATTAATGATTCTAAGACCCCCTCGGGCCGGGTGCATGTTGGCGCGCTGCGGGGGGTGCTGATTCACGATGCCGTGTTCCGCGCCATCAAGGATCGCGGGCTTCCCGTCCGGTATACCTTCGGTGTCGATGACTACGATCCGTTGGACGAGCTGCCCGTGGAGGCCAAGGAGTTTTTCACGCCCTATCTCGGCGCACCGCTGTGCAACGTCCCCGCGCCTCCGGGCTCCTCGGCCCCCGACATCGCCGAGCATTACATTCGTGAATTTTTCGACATCTTTGGCGAACTCGGTGTCGAGGCCGAAACCTACCGCTTGCGGGATGTCTACCGGTCTGGGCGGTTCAACGAGGCGATTGACGCGATTCTTCACAACGCGGCCACGGTCAGACGCGTGTATTTGGAAGTGAGCAATTCCCAACGCGCGGAGACCTGGTATCCATTCCAAACCGTCTGTGAACAATGTGGGCGCATCGGCACCACCGAAGTGACGGGGTACGATGGCAAGGAGGTGGAGTACACGTGTCGGGCCAATCTCGTGACGTGGGCGCGTGGCTGCAATTACTCTGGCAAGGTCTCTCCCTTTGACGGGCGTGGAAAGCTCCCTTGGAAACTGGAATGGACCGCGAAGTGGAGGGTGTTTCCCATCACGGTCGAAGGGGCGGGGAAGGACCACACCACCAAAGGAGGGTCTCGCGAAGTCGCCGCCGCCTGTCTCCGTGAAATCTTTGGCCAACAGCCGCCGCTCAACATTCCCTACGAGTTTTTCCTGGTTGGCGGGGCGAAGATGAGTTCCTCGCGCGGTGTCGGTGCCGCGGCCCGCGAGATCGCCGATCTGTTGCCGCCAGAGATTCTGCGCTTCCTCATGATGAAGACCAAGCCGAAACAGCCGGTCAATTTTTCTCCCGACGAAAAATCGATCGTCAAACTCTTCAATGAGTTTGATCGGTTACATTGGCGCACGTTTCACGACCCGAAGATCACGGCCGAAGAACAGCGGGTGCATCATATCGCCGAGATCCAGCCCGAAGGGGATTTCTACGAGGCCGATTTTCAGCTCGTGGCCACGATTCTCCAGATGCCGCACCTCAACCTCGTGCACGAGATCGAGAAGCGCAAAGGCTCGCCGCTCACGGCCATCGACCTGCGCCATCTCGAACGGCGAGTCGAGTCCGCTCGCTATTGGCTCAAGCAGTACGCGAGTGATGAGGAAAAAACCGCGCTGCAAGAAACGTTACCGGAGCGTGCGCGCGCATTGACCGCGACGCAACGCGCGTTTCTCCACCAACTCGCGACTGTTTTACCCGCGACTCCGTGGGAAGATGATGCGTTGCAGACGCAGCTCTTCGCCGTGGCGCGGAGCACGCCCATCGCTCCAGCGCAGGCATTTCAGGCGATTTATCGCGTGCTCATCGACCGCGAATCTGGCCCCAAGGCCGGCAATCTCATCGCGTTTTTAGAGCCAGGTTTCGTGGTGAAGCGGTTCACCGAGTTGCCATACACGCAAGAGGAATTCTGGCGGGAAACCGCCGTGACCGAAGCGGAGTTGGAAGCGTGGCTCGCGGAACAGCGCGCTCATATCACCGGGGTTGGCGTGCGATTCGAACGTGGCGCGGCCAGTGGTGTCGTCGAATTCTCCATCCAGCTTGATGACCAGAAGCAGCACACCAAGCGGGTGCTCCGTGCCGACGTGGAGACCGCTGGGCGGGCGTATGTTGAGGAGCTGGGCAAAAAATATGAGTTGCCTGTTGCTGGCTAGGAGACGGGTAGGGCGCGCGACGCGCCCCCTACTTTGTGTGGTTGTCGCGTTGTCTCACCCCCGCGCGCCGCGTCGCATGCGCGCCCACCGATGCACGGGCCACATGTCTTGATCCTCGCCCCACCCGATCTCGCCGTTCATATCCCAACGAATCAGACTGTTGATATCGATAAAGGTATGGCGGTTGATAATGATGCGACTCACCGGCTCACCGACCGCCGTGAGTTCGCGTCCCTCGGCGTCGCGCGCGTGTAATGCGATACGGGTGATCCAA
>JABFSC010000207.1 GCA_013140885.1 Deltaproteobacteria bacterium
GCCATCAGGAGTCCACGATTCGCGCCTGGTTAGAACAGCGTGCGCAGCCCCCGCCCACGCCTTTCCTCCTCGCCGCCTGAGCTCACTCATCTTCGGAGGCTACATTTTTAAGTTCGCGCCTATGGGGTCAGGGTGAGGGGGATTATGGATACCTTAATAGAACGCTTGGATGTAAAGCTCCGAGAGTGGGCCCCCCATACCGCGGAACAGGTCAGACGGCGGATTGCCGAGCTTATTGACTTAGCCGATCACGATACTCTGGATGTTGCACGGTCGCGAGCCGTGGAACAAGAAGTGTTGGACCTCCTGGATGAATCCCCAACCCGGTAAGACGTTCGCCCCTGCCTCACCCTCTCAATCATGGGGCATCACAGGGTGCCCCAACTATACCCTCATCGTTCTTCGCTGTGGCGCTTCAGCTCATCTTCCACGGCAACGGCAAATTTCGCAGCCTCATCTTCTCCGACAAATTCGTGTCGACAGGGCATCTTGTGCAGAATGTTTTCTGCCTTCACAAAAGAAGCCCGCAGCTTCTCCTGGTGCGGTTTGCCGAGCAAGAGATACAGCTTGAAAGACTCCGAGCTCGCAACAAGGCTATGCGCACGGCCAAGCCATTGGTTTGCCTTCTCAAGAATGTTTCCCGAGGTAGTGAGGTCAAAAGAGAGCGCTTCGGAGACATGCCAGACATCGTTCTTCCAGGCTAAGGGAAACTCATGCTCGTAATCCGCCGTCAGAATTTTTTTCGGGTGTAGGCGAGCGAGGACTTGCCGTTGCGCCAGGGTGTCGCGAAAGATTTTGAGAATGTCTTCGTCCGCCCGGCTTGGCGGTTGCACGCGACGAGCATAGCGTTCAACAAATCGCTCGTAGAGTTCTTCCAGGGTAGCCTGGGGATTCTCGGTAATCCCTCCGCGCACTGGCGAGAACTGAAGGGAGGAATCATCAGGAGGCCATACCTGGTCTACCCAACCTCTTACGTCATAAGGCCCTTTTTCCAGGGGTAATTCCGCGCTCAGTCGGTCCGCCAGCTCTTCGATCCCAGATGAGATATGACGCATCATCCGCTTGAAGTGCTCTCCTTCAATGCCGCCAAAAAAATTGGAGAGCCGACCGTATGTACTACTACACGCCACGCCGAGAAATCGCGTCTCCGCTGCATAGAGGGCCACACCGACATTCACGAATTCTCCAGAGACAATGTCGTGGAGGTAACGCAAAACAGAGAATGTGTAGGCGCTTCTCATTGGAGAATCCTCCTCATCGCGTCAGCTAAGAGCCCAGCGCGATCCCGTGCCTGTACGAACCATTGCCGAATCTTCTCTACATACAAAGTGCCAAACTCGCGGGGGACGTGGGCACACAGAAGAGCAATCTCTTCATCAGTCCAACTCTCAAGCTCACCGACGAACCGCCGCAGGTCGACGGCCTGTCCACGCATACCCATGTACAGTGGGTGATGCCGTAGAAACGACATGCTCGCATCCGCGAATGGGAGAGGAGGTGTTCCAATTAAGCGAGTAAACGCGAAGGCAAGCTCATGGTCAAAGACAACCATTTCATCGTCTTTCCACAGCAGATTTGGTTTCTCCTGCCGTCTATCCGAATTGTCGATCACTACATCAAACGCCATGATCTCAACAGCGGTTTGACGGAGGCTCAGAGGAACTGAGTCGTTTTTTCGCCACGTCACGTATCCTGGAGTGAGGAACCCCGTCCCAAAGTTGAGACCCACACTCGCCCGGATCCGGCCGGCCACAGCGGTGTCCGGGGTCGCATCCGCAAGGAAAGGGTCAAATTCGATAAGCGCTGGGGCTGGCATGGGAATTCCAAGTCGTATGGCAAGTTGAGCCGCGAGAAATTCGAGCAAGAGGCCGGTCTCTTGACCTCTTACTTCGGAACGAAATTTGACGACAAAATCGCCTACGCTCTGTCCTGTGGCATCTTGGCAAGTAAAAACACATGGGCGAGTAGCGCCAGTTGAGAGCTCTTGTTGACACACCGTCGCATGGAGTCGCGGGAAGGCAATCAAAGGACAGCCTCCCACTGGTTCAGAGCAGACGAAAACCTACCTTCACTAAACGTCACAGATGCCGACCTCTCCTCACAACATTCCCCTCGCTTCCCTAAGATAGGTGGAGAGGCATCAGTCAAGCAAGGGGATAGTCTTTTTTTGGCTGCGGATTAGGTTGCGGGTCGGTGAGTGCAGGATAGCGCATGAGCCAACGCCACCCCAGAAAATCAACAGTTTCAGCACTCTGGACCGCTATCCCACGCTAAGTAATGATAGGAATATGCTGTGTAAGTGGGCTTGATTTTTGAAAATTCGCAGAGCTTTGACTGTGCATGTTATACACAGACAGTGATACGGCCTCCGTTGGCCCCCTGGCAGGGGGGTGACACACATTGAGAAGTGGGGCTCACTGAGTGAAATCAATGCTGACTGTGTCCTAGTTTGTGGACATCAGATGCAAGCCTGCTCTACCAGAGCGCTTGTTTACCTGGGAAAGAGCTTGAAGCACATATCTCTGACCTCCTTAACCTCGTCATTTAACCAACTGGCTACCTCACGTGGTAGCGTACAGTTAGCACTAGCATCGACATCTGTAGGAATCTCTTTAGCCACATCTGCAAATAACCCCAGACAAAGCTCGAATCTATTCGGATTATCGTACATTTCCGATAGGCATTTTTTCATGCCAGATGTTACACTAGATGTTGCCTCAGTAGCGGCATCTGCACGTGATTTACATTTCGCCGCCCATTCTTCTTCGTAGCTCTTCTCCGCTTTGGAGAGACAAGAGTACAAAAGCGCTTCCTGCATTCTTTTCGCCTTCGGCAAAAAGATCATGTAATAGTACGAGACGGAAAATGCTACGATCAACACAGATCCGATCAAAACCCAACTTGGGAGATAAGAAATCCTAGCTGCATGAGCTTCTGCTGACACGGGTTCAGTATGGGTTTCATTTGCACTGGTAGCGAGGGCAGCCGCTCTCTTCTGCTGGACAGCCCGAATCTCCTTGGCTGAAAAAGCCACCTTTACCTTTTCCCTCCTTTTCTTCCACTATCGACCGTTTCTAAGACTCTGGACCGCGTCGTAAACCGCGTCAAGCTTCCGGTTTTGTTGTACCTGTAGTTCTATTTGTTGGTCTTCTGGTGACAGCGAAGAAAACCACTCTGGATACATCTCCTGGTAGTATTTCCTACGCTCACTATCCAGACACCTCGTAGTTTGCTTGCACCATGACTGGAACCACGTACCGTAATCTTGGTAGGCAGAGACGGGCGTCCCACTGAGGAACAACGCGAACAAGACAAGCATAGATCGGCGCATAGAATCTCCTCCCTCAAGTGATCTTTCTCCTGTATCGGCACAGCAGAGGGAAACTGTAGGTGCGCCGAGTGGGGCATCATGGCCCTTGCCTGCACCAGGGAAGAGGACATTTCTTGCTACCACTTTTGCTACCACTTCAGTGCACTTGCTACCGTTTTTGCTGCCAGTGCACGACGTAGACCTAGAACTTATTCAGTATCACTGCATGATACGGAATGGCAAATAAACCCGCACCAATTCTAACGTTTCTCAGTGTTTCGGTATTATTCCATCGTACTGCATCACAGTCAGTAACTATATTTTTTCTGCAATCGCCCTCTCGCGATCGAGGGTTCGAGAATCCCCCTCCCGCAGGGGGATTTTTTTAGACCAATCCTATCGAAACGTCCCAATCAGCTTCTCATACCGCTCAAGTATCGGCCATTGTTTCTCAGGAACCGTGGCATCAATAAGAAACAGAATCCGATTGAACCCCAGCTCCAGCAGTTCAGGAATCCGGGCTTCAAGCCCTTTTTTGCCGGCCAATCCGTAGGCCGTAATGATGCTCAGATCAAACTCCTTCATTGAGCGTCCACGTCGATCCGCCTCCACCCGCAATTCCGCCAATCCCTGCGCGAGATCATAGCCCGCGTCCAGCGGGAACCAGCCGTTGCCATACTCCGCGGTCCGCTTGATCGCCCACTTGGACATTGCTCCGATCAGCACCGGCGGCCCTCCGGCTTGCACCGGCTTGGGCCAGCACCACAGTGGATCGAAGTTCACATATTGACCGTGAAACTCCGCCACCTCCTTCGTCCAGATTTCCCGCATCGCCAGCACCCGTTCCCGCGTGACTTTCCAGCGGTCCTTAAACGCGACCCCGTGATCGGCCATCTCCTCCACATTCCAGCCCGACCCAATGCCAAAGAGGAACCGCCCATTGGAGACACGGTCCAAACAGGAGACCGTCTTTGCAAGCGTGATGGGCGGATGCTCCGTGATCAAACAGACCGAGGTTCCGACTTTGAGTTTCGTCGTCACCGCCGCGGCCGCGGTCAGGGCGATAAAGGGGTCGAAGAATTGTTTGTAACACTCCGGCAGTTCCCCACCCAAGGGAAAAGGAGTTTTTCGGCTGGTGGGAATATGCGTGTGTTCGCCGAACCACACCGACTCAAATCCGTGTGCCTCCGCCCAGCGGCCAAATTCCGCCGGTGGGATCGTTTCGTGTGTAGGAATAGTCACAAGTCCGAAGTCTGGCATCGCAGTGCGCCTTTCATAAAAAAACACCCCTCACCCGCGGTCGTTCGCACGACCGCAACCTCTTCTCATCTGGAAAAGAGGTATGAGGGGAGGGGCAAGTGAAGGGTCCTATCTTATTTTTGACTTTTGCCTTTTGACTTTTGCCTTTTGATTTGCCCTTGTCTTACGCCGCATGTCCACCGCGCAGCAGCCGTCCACCGGTGGCACCAGTGCACTTGTTATCCTCGAAGGTCACTTGGCCATTCACCAGCAGCCAGCGATACCCTTCAGACTTCTGCACCCGTCGCCACTCGTTCGCGGGCAGATCATGCACCACTTCCGACGGGAGGATTTTCAGCTTCTCAAGATCGTAGATCACGATATCCGCCGCCAGCCCTTCACGCAGACTGCCACGATCGGTGATGCCCGCCGCCCACGCGGTCAGGTAGCTGAGCCGGTAATGCGCTTCCTCCAACGACATGATGTTGGAGTCACGCACCATCCACGTGAGCATATCGGTGGAATAGGTCCCAGGCGTGATGAACTTAATGTGCGCGCCGCCATCGGACACGCCAGGCAGCGTGTACGGAGACGCCATGATCTCGCGATAGTTTTCCACGTCGGAGTTGACGACCGGCCCACGCCACACGGTGCGGATGTCCGCCGCCGAGATGTCAAGCATCGCGTCAATGGCATGCTTGCCCTCTTCCTGCGCGATCTGCTTCACGGTTTTCCCGCGATACTTGTTCAACTTGGCGTCATACAAGGTGTCACAGACGAATTCCGCGAGTTCGCCAAACAAGAAGTCACGCGACTTGGTCCCGGCATCGTACTCCTCACGCAGAGCAGCGCGGAGACGGGGGTCAGCGAGTTTCACCCGCTTCTCCTCGATCGTGCCGGTGGTCACTTCACGCCAGTTCGGGCTATCGTCGAACAGGTTCCAGTTCTCAAAGGTGATGTGATTGGCGGCACGCGCAGTGACCGCTTGCGCGAACACCGGCTTGCCTTGCTTGTTCGCTTCCGCCAACCAGCGCAACTGCGCGCGGTAGACATACGGGAACTTGTCATTGACGGCCATCGCATTGAAGAGCACCGGTCGGCCCGCCTCTTCGGCCAGCAGCGAGTTAAAGTCGAAGTCATTGTGCATCCCGGCGCGGGGATCATCCACGCCAACGCTCGAACGGGTGAATTGGATGCAGCCCGTCCCTTTTTGCGCCAGCGCGCGGGCCATGCGCACATAGAACGAATCCGGCAGCATATCGGAGATCATCGGCGTGCCGTCAAAATCGCACTGCACGGCGGAACTACCGCCCGGCACCAATTGTTGCGCGCCCCAACCGACCGCGCCAGCATCCATCGCCTCGCTCAGCAGTTGCGCGACTTTTTCCGTCTCTTGTTCAGTCGGGCGACGGCTCTTGGCTTCGGCGAAGCTGCCCATGACGTACGCCACCGCTGGCGAAATCGGAAAGAGATGGGAGATGTTGATACCGAGTGGCAGACGCTCGATCCGATCCATGTATTGCGGGAAGGTTTCCCACTTGAAGTCCATGGAGACGCGCATCGGCTCCATCGGAATCGCTTCATTACGCGAGAGGGCCAGCATCGCCCGTTCCGCATCGGCGGGATGCAGCGGCGCGAAGCCGAACCCGCAGTTGCCCATCGTGATCGTGGTGACGCCATGCCAGCTGGAGACGCTGAGGTACGGGTCCCAGTGAATCTGGGCGTCGTAGTGCGTGTGCAGATCAATGCCACCGGGCGCGACGATCAATCCCCGTGCGTCGAGCACCTGTTTGGCATCATTGCTTTTGAGGCGACCGATTTTCGCGATCTTGCCATTCTTGATGCCGATGTCCGCTTTGTACCGTGGAACGCGAGTCCCATCGACTATCGTTCCGTCCTTAATGATTGTGTCGAACTCAGCCATACGTCCCTCCTTAATAGGAAAATATGTTGCCCACAATGAAATTCCTCTACGCTGTTGTCAAGGGTGAGAAATTATACAATCGGGCCTTCCTGACAGGCTTCCAGGAGCACGTATAAATCCTCGGGTTTCGCGTTGCCCCAATCGGCGGCCTCATGGGGATTGCGCCCCATCACTTTCACGGCGGCCACGGCATCCTCGGCGGTGAGCCCGCGGCCAAACACCAACCACGCCGCCAGAACATGCCCCGCGCGTCCGCGTCCGCCCTGACAGTGCACCACGACTGGCTCACTTCTGGTGTCAGCTTCTCGCAGAAACGGGAGGATGCGCGCCTTGAGCAACCCAACATCACACAGGTGGTAATCTGGAATTGGCGCCCAACAGACATTGTCTTCCCCGAAGTCCCGGCGATAGGACGCGAGTAAGTCTTCCTTGTACGCCTTGAGTTGTTCGTCATGGAGCAGACAGCAGATCCGTTTGATCCCCTGCTCCTTCATATAGGCGATCCACTCGCTAATACGCAGCAGGGAATAGGCTGGTCCTTGCGCGCCAAAAATAAGTGGTTCGTTTTCCGCCGCTGGTCCTAAGCGAAATTTGCGCATGGGTGTCCTTTTCTTGGTTACGGTCGCGGAACTGTAGCCGGGGGACTGAGGGTCGTCCACCCAATCGGTCGCCTCCGTTCCTTGACAGCCTGTCGCGTCTCCACTATGAACGGCCATTCAAGAAATAAGGAGGGTAGTCGTTCCTGCTCCCCCGTATCTGGATGGAAGCGTACCTGCGCTTTCTGCTGCGCTATCGCTGGCCGGTGCTAGTGGCGGCATTCTTGGTGACGCTCTTCCTGGGCTATCAGCTCTCCAACGCCAAAATCCAGATGAATTTTCTGGACATCATTCCTTCTCACCATCCC
>JABFSC010000048.1 GCA_013140885.1 Deltaproteobacteria bacterium
GGTGGAGATGAAAAAGAAGATCGCCGCCAACATGTGGGAAATGAACGGATCGAGCGTGATTGCCAGCTCCACCGCCAAGAGGCCAAAGAGCGTGGTGAACTTGATGACCGGATTCATCGAGACCGATGACGTATCCTTGAAGGGGTCACCAACCGTGTCGCCGACAATCGTCGCGGCGTGGAGGTCCGTGCCTTTTTCCTTCAATTCGACTTCGACAATCTTTTTCGCGTTATCCCACGCGCCACCCGCGTTGGCCATGAAGATCGCTTGGAAAAGGCCAAACAGGGCGATGGAGATCAAGTAGCCGATGAAGAAATACGGTTCGAGACAGGCGAACGCCAACGTGCTGAAGAAGATCGTGAGGAAGATGTTAATCATGCCGCGTTGCGCATAGATGGTGCAAATTTCCACGACCTTTTTACTGTCTTCGATGGAGGCTTTCTCTGACCCGTCGAGCTTGATGTTGTCCTTGATGAACTCCACCGCGCGATAGGCCCCAGTCGCCACTGCTTGGGTGGATGCCCCCGTGAACCAGTAGATGACCGCCCCGCCGGAGATGAGCCCCAAGAGGAATGGCGCATGTAGGATCGACAGTGAGGACATCTTGTCCGCTTCGAGGCCGGTGAGCAGCACGACAATCGAAAAGATCATGGTCGTGGCGCCAACCACCGCCGTGCCAATCAACACCGGCTTCGCGGTCGCCTTGAAGGTGTTGCCCGCGCCGTCGTTTTCTTCCAAGAACTGCTTGGCTTCCTCGAATTTGGGCTCGAATCCGAATTCCAAGCGGATGTCGCGGTTGATGTTCGGCAGGGTCTCAATGAGGGACAATTCGTAGACCGACTGCGCGTTGTCCGTCACTGGGCCATACGAGTCCACCGCGATGGTGACCGGTCCCATGCCTAAGAAGCCGAAAGCGACGAGGCCAAAAGCGAAGACCGCGGCGGGGGAGACGGAGAAGGTGCTCTTCATCAGCACGCCGAGTCCTTCGCCGCTCACGAGATACGCAATCCCCATGAGACCGACGATCACCATGCCCATCCAGTAGGCGCTGAAGTTACCAGCCGTCAGACCGGCGAGCACGTTGAGAGAGGCTCCGCCTTCGCGTGAAGCAGTGACGACTTCACGGGTATGAGCGGAATCCGTGGAGGTAAAGATTTTCGTGACTTCAGGAATCACCGCGCCGGCTAACGTGCCGCAGGTGATAATCGTGGAGAGCTTCCACCACAGAGTGCCATCGCCCAGGTCACCGATCAGGGCATGCGAGACGAGGTAGGTGAGCACGACGGACACAATCGAAGTGATCCACACGAGTTGGGTCAACGGCGCCTCGAAATTCATCTTCGTGGCATTGCTGTAGCGGCTCTTGGCCACCATTTCGTTGAGGATGTACGAAGCGCCAGAGGCGAGGATCATCACGATACGCATGATGAAGAGCCACACCAGGAGTTGCACTTGATACTCAGTCTCGACGGCCAACAAGATAAAGGTAATCAGCGCGACGCCTGTCACGCCATAAGTCTCGAATCCATCGGCGCTGGGACCGACCGAGTCGCCAGCATTATCGCCCGTACAGTCGGCGATCACACCAGGGTTCCGTGCATCGTCTTCCTTAATGCGGAAGACGATCTTCATCAGGTCGGAGCCAATGTCGGCGATTTTGGTGAAAATACCACCCGCGATACGGAGCACCGACGCGCCCAAGGACTCGCCAATGGCGAAGCCGATGAAGCACGCACCCGCCAAATCGCCTGGGATGAAGAGCAGAATGAGGAGCATGAGGAACAATTCGACGCTGATGAGGAGCATGCCGATGCTCATCCCAGCCTTGAGAGGGATGGAGTAGCAAGGATAGGGTTTGCCTTCCAGCGCGGCGAACGCCGTGCGGGAATTGGCGAAGGTGTTCACGCGAATACCGAACCAGGCGACGCCGTAACTGCCCGCGATGCCGACAAGGCTAAAGAAGATGATCGTGGCGACCTGAAAGGGGGGAACGTGTTCCAAGACCCCAAAGTAGACGGCCATAATGGTGCCGATGAGCACTTCGAGGATCAGGATGAATTTCCCTTGGGTGATGAGATAGGTTTTGCAGGTTTCGTAGATCAGCTCGGAAATTTCGAGCATCGAACGGTGCACCGGCATGTTCTTGAGTTGATTGAAAATCACCAGACCAAAAATTAGACCAAGAACACAGACGCCTAACCCGCCCATGAGCAGTTGGTCGCCAGGGTAGCCGAGAAAATCAACCGATCCGAGGTCAGGCAAGATCAGGTCCATCTCGCTTGCGAACGCGGATGTGGTCAGAAAAACGGAAAACAGTGCGAGGAGAGCACTGGTGATACGAAGACGTGAGAGAGACGCAACGGCAAGGCCCAGGGGACGCATTCCTCGGGTCAAGAAAGGCATGAACAAACCTCCTTACAGATAGAGAATATATTGTGGAACAAATACGGTATTGAGTGTGATCCTGGTCAGCACTGAAACGAAACCCCAGGAAGATAAAGGACCGGGAAACAGAGGTCAACGACATGGCGGGTCGGACGGTTACGCCTCCGTGGGTGGCCGAGGCGGATTGCGTGCGTCGCGTGTGGGCGGAGTGGGAAACTCGACGCGAATTTCCGTCCCTTGCCCACGAACGCTGTGGACATGAAATTCGCCGCCGCAGGCTTCCGCGCGCTCCCGCATATAGAGGAGCCCATAATGTCCTTCTTGCGGGGATTGGGTGGGATTAAATCCCTGGCCGTCATCCTTAATCATCAAGGACACCCCGGACTGTTCGTGCACAAAAGCAATGTTGACGTTCCTGGCCTGGGCATGTTGGCGGATATTGCGCACGGCTTCTTGGGTAATGCGAAAGAGGGTGAGTTCCGCGTCGTTTGGGAGGTGAGCGGTGGCGTTATCCGTATGAAGAGTGACCGCGAAGGGTTCTTGATCGCCCAAGGTGGCGACATATTCGCGTAAGGCCTCGACAAACCCGAAATCGTCGAGCACGGACGGATGAATCTCATTGGCGAAGTCGCGCACCAAGGCCGACATGGTGTCGAGTTCCCTGGCGAGGCGATCCATCCGCTCCTTCCCTTCAGGCACCCGTTGGGTCATCAGCTCCTGACAGGCGCGGAAATCGCGAATGACTTGGAACAGCTTCTCTCCGAGACGAGAATGCCACTCCTCGACCATCTGTTTCCGTTCCTCTTCTTGGGCATGAATCAGACCACGGAGGAGCCTTTGGTGCTCCTCTTCATTGGCGTGCATCCGGGCTACCTCCGCTGCTTTCACAATGGCGAGCGCGGTATGGGCGGCGACGGCGGTGAGCAATTGCGCGTCTTCGTGCGTAAAGCCGTCCGTATTGGGGGTGTCGGTGAGGATGATACAGCCGATAGGCTCCTCCGCCATGATGCGAACAATAAGGATGTTCCGAGTCGCCCACTCTTGCATGCGTGGAGAGAGGGGGAGGCGTGTCCGAATGAGCGAGGGCGTATCAAGCAGGACCGTGCCTTGTTCAAGGGCGTCGTGGAGGAGTCCATTCGCAAGTGCGGCGTTGAGTTCGGGAGCGGTTGGGATTGTCAGTTCCCCGGCAGCGGCGACGCGATCAGCTCGCCGCCGCTGGGGTTCGAGTAAAAGAATACCGACGCCGCGGCAAGGCACTTGTCGTGGGATCTCCTCCGCGAGTTGCTGCAAGATCGTGTCCACATCAAGCGACGTCATCGCATGAGAGAGGGCAAGAAGGCGGTCGCTGGCGTTCATGGTACTCCCCTCGAGTTGCGAGAGGGGGAGGTGCTCGCGAGCGAAAAGGCTACTCAGGCCGGTGACGAGGGCGAGCGAGGCGATCACGGAAAGTGGCTCGTTCAGAGAACCAGCGTCTGCTGAGGGCAAGAGGAAGAACGTGACGATGGCGAGCGCGCTTATGCCCGTGACCATGAGGCCTTCCCGGAATCCAAACCGGATCGCGGCCGCCAGCGCCACTCCGTGGAAGTACGGAAGCGTCTCGCTCTGGAGGCCACCGGTGACACCACAGAGCAGCGCGACCAAGAGCGTGTCCCCACACAGTGAGACCAAGTGAGAAAGCGGGCGACCATGAACAGCAAGCGCGTGGACCGCCCCACAATAGCCAAGACCGAGCGCGCCGATGATTCCCACGGGCGACTGCCATGCCGAGTGGTCGAGGAAGCGCGGGAGGCACCAGGCGACAACGGCAAGCCATCGGACATACATCCAGAGTTTGTCGTTGCCTCGGAGGCGTGCGGGGTGAGAGCGTGGCGAGCGGCGCGCATTGGGTGAGGCTGCGGCCAGCGGTTGTATTGTCATGCGGAGTGCTTCTTCTCTAAGCTGGATTTCTTTCTGAATAGATTTTGCCCGAAGTAGTGTAGTCGAAAAGAAAAAAACAACAAACAGTGTCTAACAGGAAGAGATGCAGACGTAAAGAGGAAAATTCATTGCTGACAGCGCTTTGGCGTTGTCACGCAGAGGAGGAGGACCGTGAACACGAGGATTGAATTGCCCCATGACATGGGAACCGGCAAAGACCGGGAGGTGCAAACGTTGCTTGCGGATACGTGGCGCAAGTTGGTGCTGATCCGTTTGCGTAACGGCGCGTTACTGGCCGATCATTCGGCTCGAGTACCGATTACGATTCAGGCCGTGGTGGGGAAAGGAACCCTCCGGGTTGGGGACAACACTTTCGCGCTGGCCCCTGGAGTCATCGTGCCGGTGGATGCCCACGCGGAACATAACGTACAAGCCGAGCCTGAAATCGCGCTACTGGTGACCTTCTTTCGTCAGGCGGGAGAGATCGAGGTGGAGACCACGGCGAAGTTTGATTGAAGCAGGAGTGTCAAAGTTCCCTCTCCCGGCTGGGAGAGAGCTAGGGTGAGGGGGATCAAGTGATCTTTCCTTTTACCTACAACCGATACGCCCGCGCTGCCGTGTCGTGAAACAACGCCGCGCGCTCGGCGGGTGAGAACCCCTGCGCCATGCGCTTGAACGAGTTCCACAACACCGTGTAGGAGCACGAGATTTTATCGACCGGGAAATTGCTCTCGAACATGCACCGGGTGGGGCCGAATTTTTCGATGCAATACAAATAATAGGGAGCATTCGCTGTGGCGAGCACTTCCGAGGTGGGCGGTTTCTCCTGTTTATGCCAGTCGAAGCCACACATGGTCATAGTGAGTCCGCCCAGTTTTACCACGACATTCGGACAAGCCGCGACCGCCGCGATGCCGCGTTTCCAGTCCTCGAAGACTTCCGTGCGTTTGCCCTCGTAGGGGCCGATGCCGAGTGGCCCACCGATATGGTCGAGAATGATGGTGGTGCCGGGGAACGCCTTGGCGAGGTCCGCGAGGTCCATTAACTGCGTGTGATACATCCAGGCATCGAAACTGAGTCCCAATTTCCCTAAACAGGCAAACCCTTCACGAAATTTGCGATCCAGCAACAACCCTTCGGTGGGTTTGGTGTGGGCATTGCGAATGTCGGGGCTCGCATGCCAACTGGTCGCGTGACGAATGCCACGGAAACGATTGCGGCTGGCGGCGATCTGAGCTTCGAGGACTCGTTCGACCGCGCTTCCCAGGGTCAGATCAGCGAAGCTGACGATGCCAGCGGCGACCGCGGTGGGGCCATACTGTCCACTGGCGCTTTGCGCGGCGATCCCCTGCGCGAATTCGGTTTCGCCGATGGGTCGCATCTCAATGGGGCCATCCTTGCGATAGAAGGCCACGCAATCGACAAAGACCGTGGAGACGACATTGTGTCCTCCACCGAGGTCCTGGCAAATCTCCTCGATCAGGTAGCGGTTGTTTGGATGATCCCACAGATGGTGATGGGGATCGCAAATTGGTAGCGTCGGGTCTAAGGCCGTTTCCGTGGTGTGGTTGAGCCATGCGGTGTGGTCAGTTTCCATGTTCCCTCCCTTTGATGTTCCCGTGCGGTGTGATGGGCGTCAGTGAGTGTTTGCCGGGCTTGCTGTTGCTTTGCAACTCCCTCCAGATGCACCCGCCGCGCTTCCGTTTGTCGTTCGCGTTCCCGTCGGCGACAGGCGCGGCAGCGGATCGCGCTTGTCCAGACCTCCCCTTTGGCGACTTCGTACCACCATTTTTGTTGGGTGGCGGTCCAGATTTCTTGCTTGCCACAGTCTCGACACGAGAAGGGCTGGTCAACATAAAACCCTCGCGTGACGAACAGCGGAGCGCCATAACTGTTGTCGGGACACAGTGCGAGGGGATTAACCGGGACCGTACCGTAGGCCACCGCCTTTTTCTTCTCCCGTCGTTGTCGTTTGACTTCAAGTTCGAGTCGCTTTTGCTTGTTGCTTTTCATGGCAACCCCAGACACGCGACGTCCTCTACGCTTTCACTTCCACCTTCGCCAGTTGCTCGAACACTCTCACGAGCGCCTGCGTCCCTTCATCGCCAGCACCGGTGGTTTCGAGCGCGTTAAACAGGGTGTGGACGAGACTGGTGGCGGGCAGCGCGAGGTGGAGACGGTCCGCCTCCTGCAACACCAAGCGCAGGTCCTTCTGTTGCAGCTTCACCATGAAGCCGGGCGCGAAATCACGCTTGAGGATCCGTGGCGCGAGGTTCGACATTTGCCACGAGCCCGCCGCGCCACCGCTGATCGCCTGGTGCATCTTTTCCAGATCAATCCCGGCCTTCGCGCCGAAAATCAGGGCTTCACTCATGGCGAGATTGGTCACGGCCACGGCGATTTGATTGCACAGCTTGGTGAGTTGGCCCGCGCCACTGCCGCCGACGTGGATGATGTTCTTTCCCATCGCTTGGAAGATCGGCAGGCAATCGGCGAAGACCGTGGCCTCGCCGCCGACCATGATCGACAACGTTCCCGCGATCGCGCCACCTTCACCCCCACTGACCGGGGCATCGAGAAAATGCACACCTTTCGCCTTGGCGGTTTCCGCGAGTTCCCGTGTGGCGGAAGGGGAGATGGTGCTCATGTCGATAATGGTTCCGCCCGCGCGGAGTCCGGCCAGCGCGCCATGTTGGCCAAGAATCACCTGTTGTACGTCCGGGGTGTCGGTGACAATGGTGATGACCACGTCGGACTGTTGAGCGACTGCGTGAGGCGAGGAGGCCGCGGTTGCTCCGTCAGCGACCACGGTTTCGACGGCGGCGCGACTCCGGTTGTGGACGGTGACGCGATAGCCAACTTTGAGGAGATTCCGCGCCATTGGCTTCCCCATGATGCCAAGGCCGATGAATCCGATGCGCGTATCCATAGTAACTCGACTGTTGTGTTTTGGGTAACACCTTGAAATTGCTTGAGTTTTACTTGAGTTTTATAAAAAAGGAAATTCTTGGAAAAGCCAATGATTTCAAGAACTTAACTTTTAACGACATCAAATCGCCT
>JABFSC010000454.1 GCA_013140885.1 Deltaproteobacteria bacterium
CGCCGTGCGGGTGAGCGAGCGGCGGAGCTCGCGGTCCACTTTGAGCGGGGGCGGGATTACCAGCGGGCTGTGCGGTATCTGCGACAGGCGGGGGAGAATGCGTTACGTCAGCATGGTTATCGCGAGGCGATCGAACATCTCACGCGGGGACTCGAACTGCTGGGCACAGTCCCGGAGACGCCCGAGCGTATACAACAGGAGCTGTCATTTCAGCTCACGCTTGGCGCCGCTCTCATAGCCACGCGCAGTTATACGGCGCCAGAGACCGGGCAAGCTTACCGCCGGGCCGTGGACCTGTGCGACCGCCTCCACGATACGTCGGCGTTGTTTCCGGCGTTAAACGGCCTGTGGCGGTTTCATTTGCTGCGAGCGGAGTTGGCCACCGCGCGCGCCCTGAGTGAACAACTCTTGCAACGCGCCCAGCGTAGTGGCGATCCCGAGCTGCTGCTGGGATCGCATCGTACGCTAGGGGCGACGTTGTATTGGTGTGGGGAATTCGTGACCGCACGGGCGCACTTAGAACAGGGTATAGCGCTCTACGAGTCGCGACTTCATCGTGCGCATGCGTTTAGCTACGGACTCGATCCCGGCGTAATGAGTCTGACCGTCCTGGCGCAAGTCCTCTGGACTCTGGGCTATCCAGAGCAAGCGCGGCAGCGGGGGGAAGAAGCGCTAATGCTCGCTCGCGAGATCGCACATCCGGTGAGCCTGATGCATTGTTTAACGTTTGTCGCGGCGATGTTGCCGCAGCATCGCCGCGAACCGCAGGCGACGTATGAGCACGCCGACGCGCACATCGCGTTTGCCGCTGAGCACGGGTTCGTGCAATGGGGGTGGATGAACACCTTTCTACGGGGGTGGGCCTTGACTGAACTGGGGCGCGTGGAGGAAGGAATAACACAGATGCGCCAAGGCATGAGCGGGTGGCGAGCGATAGGAGCAGACCTGCACCGACCATATTTCCTGGCCTTGCTGGCCGACGCGCACAGGAGCGCGGGAAAGATCACCGAAGGTTTGACCCTGCTCGACGAGGCGCTCGACGTTGTGCGCCGCAACGGGGAAGCGCTGAATGAAGCGGAACTGTGGCGGCTGAAAGGCGAACTGCTCCTCAGGTCTCAATCCACAGCCCAAAGTCGAACAGGGGCTAAAGTCTAAATCAGACCACACGAAATTGGCACAGTCACCGGTGTGGAAACACTGCCCGAGAGGCGTTGCAACCCGCTGGTGTAGGGGCGACCGGCCGGTCGCCCCTACAAACGGTGACTGCAGGAGTGTACGAATCTTCTGTGGTCTGATTTAGAGCGGACCATATGACATTGGCTCAATCTGGTAGGGGCGAAGCATTTGCGATGATGTTGCAGGACCTGTGTATACTTGATTGGCAAATGCTTCGCCCCTACGCCACGTCGTGAGCGCTATCCCAATGTTTCGTGGTCCAATTTAGTGGCGGATGTTTGATAACCTACACCGGCCATGCCGGCGTCCGCCCGCTGTAGGTCACCGCGAGCAAGATGTCCTCAATCTCTTCATCCTTGAAATACTTCTTCACCTCCTCGGTATTGGGCAGTACTAATTCCCATTCGCCGACCGGCTCTCTGCCAATGATCGGCACCCAGGCGCTCGCAGTGCGGCGCGTGCTGATTATCCCTTCGATCGAGTCTGCCTCTCCGCCAACAAACTCCGAGTCGCCCTGTGTCCTCAACCCGAGTCGCGCACCACGAATTTCGATGGGCTGCCCGTTGGCCGGAGCGAAGTACAACAGCAGATTCTGGATCTTCAAACCTTCCAGGTTTGGCGGGAAGTCCTGACGTGCGGTTTTGAAGTGGACGGTCAGGGGCGTCTCTGTCTGGTCGAGGTTGTGCAAGTCGTACCACTGGTCAGCGAACTGGTGACGGAAGCTAAAAGGCCGGTCGGCGCTCATGCTGGGATTCAGCATCTGGGTGACCTGTTGCCGATAGGTGAAGCTATCCAGCGCCGTGTACTCAATCGTCAGCAATACGTCGGCGATGGTGGTGTAGTCAAACAGATTTGCTGCTTTGGGCATACACAGCTCCCAAAGAGTATCTACGCCGCCATTCTCAAAGGGGAGTAACATCTCGGACTGCGGATCGAGTTCAAACAGCCCAGTAGCGTTCACCGGTGAACTGAGCGCCACGGATTGGGGGCTGTGATTGACCACAACAGTCTGGAAGGTCGGGTCACCAATGACAACCCGAGAAACACCCGTCGTTGACAGGGTAGCGCGAATCCCCTGGGTCGGCGGAATCAGCGCGATCACGGAGGTCCGCACCCGCTTGATCAGCCGCAGGTAGTGACCGGGAAAGTCGCGATCGAACATCTCTAGAGGCGTGGGGAAAAGCATTACGCCTGTCTCGCGGAAGCGCTGGAACTCAGCAGGTGCCAGTTGTGCCAGCGAGACCGTCTTGGTCAGTTGCAGTTTCCGCTTGTCGGTTTCGAAGGCATACTGGTCAAGTCGGAAGAGGTCCTGCAAGAGGCGAGCAGAACCTGTCAACCCCCGCCGATCCGGGGAGTTCCCATCTGCGCCAGCGCTGAAACTCTCATCCGTAGGCACTTCCCAATAGTCTGCCTGAATGAATGCCGGTGCTATTTCTTGCCGTTCAAAAGCAAGCTGATTCTCAGCGAGTTTTGCTACCGCGGTTGCCTGCTGTAGGAAGTAAGCGTAAACCCGCTCCAGGATGCCACTCATAAAGTCGTAGAGGTCAAAGTTCGTGAACTTGGTTGCCAGGAAGTCAACTGTGGCCTCGGCGTGCTCGGCTTGCATCTTAGCTATGGAGTGCTCTTGTTCTACGACATACACATGGTCCTCGGCGAGTTTGAAATGCTGGGCGCCGATCCGGATATCTTGAAGGGCCAGTGTCTTTTGGAATTCCCATTCTTGAGCGCGGCGTTCGTAGCTGGCATAAGTGGAAAGAATGGAAGCGGTGGTTGAAGCTGCGGTAGCCAACGATGAAAGCGCCTGAGCTGCACTTGAAGCAGGATCACCCAGCAGACCAAGAGTCAATCCAGCTTTGATACCACTATGAACCGCCTGGGCAGTGTACAAGCCGGCTGCTAAGGTTTGAAGCCCGGCAGCGCCTATCATAAAACCTATGGCTACCTCTTCTAAGCCGATCAAACCCTCGTTGAGTAAACCCTGAAAATAATCCGCCTGAATCTGCGATCGCTGCTGCTGAAGTCCGGCGAGCTTCACTCCACCCTCGGCTTCCTTGACGCGCAGGTCTTGAAGCTGCACGCCGGCATGGGACAGTTGCATGTCTTGTCGCGCCTTGAGCAAGGTGTATGCTTCGGCATCTCGTTTTTCTAGTGCCGCCAGGAAGGCGGCTTCAATCTGCTGGGCAATCGTCACCAGTTGTTTGGCTCGCTCAATCAGGACGGGGTAACGGTAGGGCGTGGGTCGCAGAGCAACCACACCGGGGAGGATGAATTGTCCCCCGTTACCGATAGTCGGCACACTGGCGATTGCTGCGGACTGCTGGGCTTCCGGTGCGAACTGCCGCTCCAGTCCGGCAATGTTAAGTTCACTGCGGATTTTGAAGAGATGTACTGCCGCACGCAGACGTAACGCCTGCAACACGGGATTCGGCAGCAGTGGGCTCGTGGAGCTACCTCCAGGATTTGGATCCTGCATTTCAGGTAAGTCCAGCAATTCCAGTGCTGTCATGTAGAGGGATCGGGCGTTGGCGATAGATTCACGGGTCTCTCGTGTGAACTCGGCGTCGGCAAAGTCCAGGCAGCAGCGTACCAATGACATAATCGTGAAGCGCGTGTAGGCATTGGCCCGGATAGTGAAGGGACTGGTGACGATCTCGTGCGGATTCAACCCCTGCAGCAGCCAGTCGGCAGTGCGATCAAATTTGTTCGTCAGACTACTTTCTAACACGAACCCGAAGTAGATTTTGCGCTGGTCGGCAGGCAGGTTATAAGCATAGACAGTCTGGAACCAATCCAATGCAGTAAGGTACTGTCCCTGCTGCTGGAGTTGGCGTGCCAGGAGCATCGGGACGAAGTAGTACGCTTCCTCTAGATAGGTCAGATTGGACTGCAAACCCGGTTGGTTTGCCGCGAACACCTCCTGGATCAGTGCTTTCCGCTTCTTCAATTCTGTTTCAGAAAGCTGATCTGTAATCTGGAAAATTTGCTCATTATTCTCGAATGGAACAAATACCGTGGGCGCCACACGAGCCGTCCCGAGCTCACTGAGTACGCCTGTCGAGGTGTTGAAGGCGAATCGACAGCGGTAGTTGCCGGCCTGCGTGACTGTTCCCGACCGATGGTAGGCAATATGTCGCTGCTCACTCGTTCCCAGTCCATAACTTGGGGTAAGACGGTCAAGGCCAGCGGCCGCATTTTGTTGAGTCCCGGAGTTGTTGATTTTGATTTGGCGATAAAACTCGCCTGAGGGTTTCCCGACCGAGGTTAAGGTTCTGTAGAAGAGCAGCAGTTCGTCTTGAGCTGACCACTGGAAGGCGCCAATAAAATTAGCCGTTATGCTGAACGTGGAGCCGGCGATAGTCGTTCGACCAGTGAGAACACTGCTCCACTTTTCCACATACAGCTTGTTATCGGTTTTGGTCATACAGAGCCAATACGTTGATGGAGACTCGTTGGTCGTTTTCAGTACGACATGGATTGCTTTCACAACAGGTGTGCCGCCAGCCGGGTAACCAACCTCCTTGACCTTGAAAGCACTCCATTCATCACTCCCTGCCTCCTCTGAAACTTCTGAGTTTCCGGTCTGCCATTCACTGCCCTCCGTATTGAGACTACGGAAGTACCGAGCACGGGAACTACGCAAGAACAGCTCGGGAGGCTTCGTTTCCGTTTGTGCTTGAACAGCAATGATGGTGTCTATCCCTGTTTCTTGTGGGAGTTCCAGTTCTGTCAGTTCAGCATCCCAGACTGATCGCTCCAAATCGTAGCAAGTGAAAGACAGTTTTTGTTTCCCTTTCTCTTGTCCCTGGACAAACAGATACAGGAACCGTTCCGTGTCGCTCACCTGGTAGGGCACGGCTCCGACAATCTTGTCCACTTTGTCCAGTCCCGGAACAACCTCCCAAAACGTCTGGGCATAACCTGAAGTGTCTTGCGGATCATAAGCAGACCAGTACACCCGTCCCGTCGTGTTCCCTCGCCCAAACATATAGAAGAGGGTTTTCGGCTCCTGTCCTGAAATGCGAGTTCCGGTTTGGCAAGACGCGTCTACACTCAGTGAGGAGACATCGCGGTAATACTCCGAGTATGTTTCAGCAATGGTGCGGGCCTGTCCCGGGGGCAAGCGTCGGTTTGACCGCAGCTCGCTTATCAGATTGCGAAACGTCGGGGTCTGGTGCTTTCTGAGCGTGGGCAGCAGAAGATTTTCTGGGCGGAGAAAGACAAACATCGCCGAGCGCCACGCGGCATAGGTTCCCATCCATTGCCACTCTTCATCAAAGTCGGCTTCCTGATAATCACTTTTCAGTGCTAGCTCCCAATTCGCAGCTGGATCTGTGTCGCCAAAGCGACCCGTTCGCACGGAAAAAAGAATGGCTTGCAGGGTCTCAATGGCCTGCTCCATCCGGGTTGTCTTCTGGTTGCCGTTGCTTTGAAAGTCAATTCCTAGCTCTCGTGTCAGCCGGTTTGCCACAACCTCAAGGGTGGTTTCGTTTGGCTTTCTGAGCGGTTCCAACAATGCGTTTCGCAGAACCGGCAGCGTGACTTGCTCTGTGGCATCGACTGCGGCTTGCAGTGCTTGTCTCGTTGACTGCTTCTGGTTGATCCGAGCTTCCAGCGTTGCCTGCCAGGACTGACGTGCCTGCTGCGTGGCCCGCCATTGGGGCAGTTCAGTTATCGGTGCCGCTGAGTTAGGGGTGGCAAACTGGAAATCATCGGGTCCCAGCGTCAGCGTACCTTCTTCCTGCCGCCAGGCGGTGTACTGACGAAACTTCTGCACCTGTACCAAAATTGAATAGACATTGCTCCATTCCGCATCCAACACCGTCCCGGTGGAGGCCAGATCACGAATACGCATCAGGTAAAGGAAGGGCGGTAGAGTCAACTGCTTCGCTTTGAGCTGGGGTTCGATATCATCGCCCGCCTTGTACTTCACAGCTAAGGCACTGAACCCAGTGTTTGGTTCATCCACCGGCCCCAGGATGTTCCCGACAATTGCATTGAAACCTGAGATCGCCTTTTCCTGAGCTTCCCGTAGCTGTTTGAGTCTGGCCAGTTCGCCTGTCACAAACTGCTGCCGCTGCTGCCACAAGATATAGGCCTGATCCCCATCTTTAGGGGTTCTGAGATCGCGATCGCCAATCAAGTCCGGATCAATCACTGGGACGGGCGTGTCCACATCGGACCGGACCGCATCGTCCTGTTGCTGCCACAGCGCCCGCAGGGTTGCCAGTTGCCAGGTCAGCAAGTCAGGTTCCTGGGTGACTGGACGAGTGTTTGGGGATAACGGATCGCGGGTCTGCGCCAGACCAAAGCGTTTCTCAAGATTGACCTCGGTGATCTCGTTCGGAGGTAAAACCAGCCTGCCTAACTGGTCTAGGGTCGGGGCGATGCCGAGACGATTGGCCAGGGCTTTGCGTTGATTCTCATCAGTACCCACCAACCGCAACTCTTCATAGGAGGTGCCGAGATTACGCAGCAGCGTCTCGTAAGCGGTGTGGCAATAGTTGGCTTCTGCTGCGGCTGAAGGATTTAGCTTGCGACTGGCGAGGGTCTTGCGCAGCACCTCAATGCCGATTCGCACCTGATGTACCGGCTGACGGGCAACGTCTCGATTGTTCAACTCTGTCAGGGCAGTGAAGGATTGGAAGAATGTAGTGACGAGCAGGTCTCGGCTCACCAGTGGTCCTGAGGCAGCCGTCTTGACCCGCAGGGCCGCGAGCGTGAGCAGATCATCCAGGTACATGGCGGGACTCACCACATCATTGGGATCTTTGGGGACAAACGTCACCGCGGCTTCAAATGTCACCATGCTCACCTTTGTGTTACCGGCTCCATCTTTGGCTTGCACCGTCACCGTGTGTTCTCCAGGCGTGGGGATCGGAATCAAGGCGCTCCAGGTGGACCAATCGTTCGCAGCCCCCGGAACTGCCGCAGTAAACTGATTCTTACTGTCCAGTGCCCATTCCACCAGGGTGACCAGGGTTTGAGAATCTGACGCTGTGCCTGCGACGGTTGCCTTGCCGTCGACCAGGGTGATCGTCGCGCCATTTGCAGGGGAAGCGATGTTCAGATTTGGAGGAGTGCGATCGACAACCGTGACAGTGGCGGTTTTCGTGGCGGTGTTGCCGACTTTATCGGTTGCTTTCACGGTAATGGAATGATTTCCCAAATTG
>JABFSC010000647.1 GCA_013140885.1 Deltaproteobacteria bacterium
CCGAGTGGACACTGAAACCGGCGATTACGTCTCACGTGCCAAAGAGTAACCTGCTGCGCGTTGTGGCTTAAGGCTCGCTTCGCTCGATAGCAAATAGCCTATGGCTCGTTCTCTACGCTCACTTTATGGCGAGAAAATTTCCACCATAGGCCATTTGCCATAAGCTACATGCGGGCCGCGTCTTTCCCACTTCTCCCGTTCTTCTGGTTCTCGGCTAACACAATGGTAAACAACGAGAACGGCGAAGTCTTGAAGCGCCGCTGAATCCGCACCGGCACATCGGCAAACGCCTGAGAGAGTTGCAGAGAAGCATCCCATCCTAAGTGGCGAGTCACGGGCGTCAGAGCCCCAACAATGGGCCCCAGGACCGGCTTGGTCGTGCGAAAATGGTTGATGATGGCGATGGTGCCCTGCGGCTTACAGACCCGGTGAATCTCTTGCATCATGCGAACGGGATCAGGCACGACGCTGATCACATGAAAAGAGTGCACGTAATCAAAAGTGTTATCCGGGAATTTGAGATTCAGGGCATCCATTTCGAGCAAGCGGAAATGGCGCCAGTCGTTGTCTTCCGCCTTCTGTCGCGCGCGCTCAAGCATGTCGGCGGCGAGATCGACCCCCGTCACTTCGCAGTGCGGAGGATACGCGGCCATCGACAGCCCCGTGCCAATTCCCACTTCGAGCACCTTCGCACCAGGCGGGATATGGAGGCCCTGAATGACCCCATGAATGCGTTTCTCGAAGAATGGAGAAAAAATTTTCTCGTAGAAATGTGAAAATTCAGAATAGATTTTGCTCTCGTGTGGATTCTTGAGAATCCGTTCCTTCCTGTCTGCGATCACGTCTTCTCCCCCGAAACAGTCTCAGGCCGCCACCCGGTCCTGCAGATGTCGTTTTAATGAGACCACATCCCGACGGCGAAAGCGCCATTGTCGGCCGCGCTTCGTTCCCGGTAGGGCATTTTTCCGCGCCAATTCATTGACAGTATCTGGACTAAGGTCCAGCATCTCGGCAGCTTGCCGGCTACTGAGCAGAGCGTCTTCGTTCTCTCCCATAGCAGCACATTCCTTCCGCGGAGACTTGGGTCCCTGGGAATATGCCACACCCATCCCTAATGGTCAATCTCTTTGTGATTCCAACAACTTACTCACTTCTGAGATCGCGCAACCGTAATTGCAAACTCGCCTGCCCATTCCAGACATTCATTTCTGGGGTATACAACACATCAACACGCGCCCCAATCGCTAGTGGTAGATGTCCCATGCCGAACCCAATGGCGTCAAGCGGACGGCCACCCCGCGACGAACGTAACGCCATTTTCAGATGTCCAGGGTTGCCCATTAACGGCTTCGCGCCAACCACCCGCACGGCGGCAACCTGTACCCCACGTGCCATGAAAATCGGCTCCGGGTTCCCTTGGCCATACGGTTCGAGTTGCCGCACTTGGTCAATCGTGCGCGCATCAACCAGGGCTAAGTCCAATTCATCATCCACCGTCATCTCCGGCACGAGATCATCTCCCGACAGCCGTGCTCGCGCCACCGTCTCAAAGCGTTCCGCTAAGGCAGGAATGCGCTCGGTTTGGATGGACAACCCCGCCGCTTGTCGATGTCCCCCGTATCCGTCCAGCAAGTCCGCGCACTCCTTGATGCCATCATAGAGATGAAACGGTTTAGGGCTCCGGCCAGACCCTTTCCCCTTGAGTCCATCAATCGCGATCATAAAGGTCGGACGGTAAAAGCGCTCCACCAGTCGTGACGCGACAATGCCAATCACCCCGGCATGCCATTCCTCGGAAGCAAGCACAATGCTGCGCCGGTCAGCCAAGTCCGGCCACGCCTCGACCATCGCCACGGCTTGATTGAGAATTTTCTCCTCAATACCCTGCCGCTCTCGATTTTCGCCATCAAGGTCCGCCGCTAACTCGTTCGCGCGCGCCTCATCGGTGGTGGTCAGGAGTTCCACGGCCTTCTGCGCTTCGGCGAGTCGCCCCCCAGCATTCAGACGGGGCCCCAATCGAAAGCCAATGTAGCTGCTCGACACTTCCGCCTTGCCACTCACATCCTTCAGCGCCCGCAAACCAATGCGTAGGCTGCGGTCGATTTCCTTGAGACCGTGCGTGACCAATACCCGATTTTCCTCCACTAGCGGCACGAGGTCCGCCACCGTGCCGAGCGTCACCAAATCGAGATAGCGACGCAAATCGGGAATCGGTCCACCCTGTTCACGCAGCCGCATCCGCAACCCCATCAGCAAGTAGAACACGACTCCGGCACCAGAAAGTCCGGTGAAGGAAAACGCGCAGTCTTTCTCCATCGGGTTGAGGACCGCGTAGGCGGGCGGACGTTGTTCCGGCACGTGATGGTGGTCGCAAATAATCACATCCACGCCCAGGCTTTGCGCCAGCGTGATCTCGCGGTGCGCGGTCGCTCCACAATCAGCGGTGATAATGACCTTGGCCCCGCGCTCGGCGATGATGCGCATCGCTTGCTCGTTCAACCCATAGCCCTCGCGCGTGCGGTGAGGAATATACAACCCTGGGTCCATCCCCAGTTCCCGCAGGAAAAGCAGAAGCTGTGAGCTGCCGGTGACGCCATCGACATCGTAGTCACCATAAATATAGACCGGTTCGCCCTGAGCACGGGCACGCAGTATCCGTTCGGTCGCCTTGTGCATGTCGGGAAAGAGCAGCGGCGAGCGCAAGCCGGTGCGTAACGAAGGCATCAGGAAGGCGGCGGCTTTCTCTGGCGTATCGATCCCGCGATTCACTAACAAACGCGCGAGCAATGGCGTGATCGCGGCCGGGCCAGATTGCCCTTCCGTGCGCAAGGCCGCGAGAAGAGCCGGGTCGGGGGTCCGCATCACCCAGCGACGTGCCATTAACCGGGGAGAAGTTGTCATGCTTGTTTCACTAGCTAGTTAGACACTCAGCGTCGTCAAAGTCCGCCGCGCGAGCAGATAGTCATACACCAACCGCGTGCAGAACACCGCCGTGAACACCGTGGTGATAATCCCAATACACAGCGCGACCGCGAACCCCTTCACCGGACCAGAGCCAAACTGAAAGAGAATCAAACCAGAAAGAAACGTGGTGATGTTGGAGTCGAGAATCGCGGGCAGCGCGCGGTCATAGCCAGATTCCACCACGGCGCGCACACTCTTGCCCAGCCGCATCTCCTCGCGCATGCGCTCGGTAATCAGCACGTTGGCATCGACCGCCATGCCGATCGTCAGCACCATCCCGGCGATGCCTGGCAAGGTCAACGTCGCGCCAAACGCGGCCAGCGCCGCCATCAGGAGGAGCATGTTCAAGACCACCGCCACGTCCGCCAGCAACCCGGCCATCTTGTAGTAGACCAGCATGAACACAATGACGAGCGCGCCGCCGAAGACAAAAGAGAGAATGCCATGTCGAATGGATTCTTGACCGAGCGAAGGACCAACCGTCCGTTCTTCAATAATGGTCACCGGCGCCGGGAGCGCCCCAGCACGCAGGACAATGGCGAGAGCGCGGGATTCCGCGATGTCGAAATTCCCGGTGATGGACGCGCGCCCACCGCCAATACGTTCACGAATGGTCGGCGCGGAATAGACCGTCTTGTCGAGAATGATCGCCAACCGGCGGCCAACATTGTCCCCCGTGATTTTCTCGAACAGCCGAGCCCCGCGATCATTCAGCACCAGCTCCACGTAAGGCCCCTCAAGATCGGAACTGGGCCGGACTCGCGCATCCTGCACCAAGTCGCCCGTCATCAGCACCTTTTTCTCTAGCGTATACGGCACCTTTTGCATCTTACCGCTCAACGGCTCCCGCTCTTGCCCCTGGAGCGTGATAGTCTCGCCCGCCTTCTCGCCTTCCGAGACGAGGCGAAACTCCAGAACCGCCATCTCCCGAATCAGCTTCTTAAGCCTTTCAAGCTCCTTGTCATCTTGCACGCCCGGCACTTGCACCAGAATATCTTGACTGCCTTGTCGCTGAACAACCGCCTCGGCGACCCCATACTGGTCCACACGATTGCGAATCGTTTCGAGCGACTGATCAACGGCATAGTCATGAAGCCGAATGATTTCTTTCTCGGACAAGACCAGCGCGATCTCACCTTCGGCTGGCGTGGGTGCCTTCGTTGTCGTCAACTGCGGAAACTGATCGGACAACACCTTCTCCGCCGCGAGCTTCGCCTCGGGATTCGCGCTGCGCACGCGCACCGATTTCTCGACGCGTGCCGCGGTGGCGCCAGCAACCTTCTCATCGCGAAAAACCCGAGTGAGTTCCTCGCTATTCTGGTCAATCGCCTTGTCGATGGCGGCGTCCATATCAATAGTCAACAACAGGTGCGCCCCACCCCGCAGGTCCAATCCTAAATTGATTTTCCGCGAGGGCAGCATGAGCGATGTCCACCACTCTGGCAACGTTCCAACCATGGTGGGCACCAGATAAATAATCGCGCCCACGGTCAACCCGACGATCAACAGTGCCCGGTACAAAATTCCCTTTGCCATTACTTATCCTTTCCTTCCCCTTTGTCCGAGGATTTCGCTGGCTTCGGCATCGCCGACACCACCGTTTCCACATGGAGGCGGTCCACCCGCACGCGCACATTGGGAGCGACCTCCAGCGTAACAATCCGGTCGGCCAACTCCACCACGCGCCCGTACAGGCCGCCACCGGTCATCACTTCATCGTTGCGCTTGAGGTTATCGATCAATTCCCGGTGGGCTTTCATCTTCTGCTGCTGCGGGCGAATGAGCAGGAAATAAAAGATGACCATCACCATCGCCAACGGCAAAAATTGCAGCAGCGGTCCAGGTCCCATTCCCGCTCCTCCTTGGGCATACGCTATGTCCGCCATACGTTGTCCTCTGTTGTTGTGTTGCTGGTCGGTTCCACGGTGAGCAAGAACGGCCGCGCGAAGTCCGCGAAACGATCCTCCGCCAGCGCCTCACGCATCGACCGCATCAACCATTGGTAGAAAGCCAAATTGTGCAGCGTATTGAGCCGCGCCGAGAGTATCTCGCCCGCCACCGCGAGATGCCGCAAATACGCGCGCGAAAAATGTTGGCACGTATAACACGCGCACTCCTCGTCGAGTGGCCGTTGATCGGTGGCGTACTCGGCGCGGCGAATGTTCATCCGCCCATTGCGCGTGAAGAGCGTGCCATTGCGCGCGTTACGAGTCGGCAGCACGCAGTCGAACATATCGAACCCCAACGCCACATAGCGCACCAACTGTTCCGGCAACCCGACACCCATGAGATACCGAGGTCGGTCCTCCGGCAGAAACTGCACGGTCTGACGCGCGACGGTCAGCGTCACCTCCGGGCTTTCTCCAACGCTGAGGCCACCAACCGCATAGCCAGGAAAATCCAGGGCAATCAGTTCACGCGCGCTTTGCTCGCGCAGGTCGGGAAACACGCCACCCTGGACGATAGCGAACAGCGCTTGCTCCTCACGACTCTGTACCGCGTGCGCGCGTTGCGCCCACCGGGTGGTGCGATCACTCGCTTGCAGCGCGGCATCATAGTCGGACGGGGCGGCGACGCATTCATCCAAGACCATCGCGATATCGACGCCGAGTTGTTCCTGCGTGCGGACCACCGTCTCCGGCGTGAGAAAGTGCGTCGAGCCATCAAGATGCGAGCGAAAGCGCACGCCTTCTTCGCTGACTTTGCACAGTTCCTTGAGACTAAACACTTGATAGCCGCCACTATCCGTCAAGATCGGCCCGTCCCAGCCCATGAAGCGATGGAGCCCGCCGCATTGTTCGATCAATGGCGCGCCGGGCCGCAGATAGAGGTGATAGGCATTGGCCAGGATGATTTCCGCGCCCAACTCCCGCAGCTCGCGCGGCGACGTGGCTTTCACCGTGCCTTGCGTGGCGACCGGCATGAAAGCGGGAGTCGCCACGGTGCCATGCGCGGTGCGCAACGTGCCGAGACGCGCGTGGGTGTGAGTGTCTTGCGAAGTGACGGTAAAGGAAAACATGAGGTGAGCACTGACGCTATCGTGGAAGAAATTTCCGTATTGCCGGGCTGTTGTATGTGTTTTTCCCCTACCGTGCAACCGCTGCTACGCAATCAGCATCGCATCGCCATAGCTATAAAACCGATACCGTTGGGCCACGGCCTCGGCATACGCCGTGAGGATCAGCTCGCGCCCCGCCAACGCCGACACGAGCATCAACAAGGTCGAGCGCGGCAGATGAAAATTGGTGATGAGCCCGTCAATCATCTGAAACCGGAAGCCTGGATAGATGAAGAGCGCGGAGCGCCGGCGTCCAGTGTGCAGCACGCCCTGTTCAGCACACGCCGATTCCAGTGCCCGCGTCGTCGTGGTGCCAACCGCGATGATTTTCCGCCCACTCTTCTTCGCCGCAAGAATCCGTTCGGCCACGGCGGGCGTGACCTCATACTCCTCTTCTTCCATCGTGTGAGCTTCCACTTCATCCACACGCACCGGCTGAAACGTGCCGGCGCCGACATGCAAGGTGAGCAGCGCCGTCTCAATGCCGCGTTGGCGTAACGAGTCCAACAGTTCAGGAGTGAAATGGAGACCAGCGGTCGGCGCGGCGATCGCGCCAGAGTGACGCGCATAGACGGTTTGATACCGTTCACGATCCGTCAAACCCATTCCAGCGGTACGTTTGATATAGGGCGGGAGCGGCGCTTCACCATAGCGTTCCAGTAAGCTGGCGAAATCAGTACGCGGAAAAAATTCCAACACCCCGCGCCCTTCGGCAGGCGCGGTCCGCCAGACAGCGGGCAAATCGGCGGCGAAATGGAGACGCGCACCCACACGCATATTCTGCGCCCCTTTGCACATCACTTCCCAGGTCTCGGTGGGACCTGGGAGGCGACGAATAAGAAGCACCTCAATGCGACCACCACTCGATTTCCGCCCATGCAAGCGCGCGGGAAAGACGCGGGTATCATTAAGCACTAACAGGCAATCGGCGGGCAGCAGTGAGCCGATGTCGGAGAACGTATGATGAGAGAGCAGCCCAGACCGCCGGTCCACACGCAACAGCCGCGAGCGCGAGCGTTCAGGGATCGGTTCTTGGGCAATCAGGTCGGGCGGGAGATCGTAATCAAATTCAGAGATGCGCACCTGGTGGTTCTAGCAGGTGCGGCGGCGGCGCTGTAGCCCGCCCGGATGGAGTGGCGTGGCATCCGGGGAGCCCTCTGTCTTCACCGTACGTCTTCCTGGATTGCACTTCGCTTCATCTAAATCAGACCACACAACATTGGCACACTCAGGCAGCAAGGGGAAAAGTCACCGTGGGTGAGGTTTCCGCGGCTCGCAGGGCCTGGACGGCGGCCGTGACCTCCGGGGTGTAGTAGATTTCC
>JABFSC010000520.1 GCA_013140885.1 Deltaproteobacteria bacterium
GGCAGCGCCTTGAGGCCGCGCAAGGTCACGGTCTCTCGCCACTCCAGCGGCTCGCCCGTCAACCGCAGGTTCGGCATCCGGCGCAACAGGGTGTTGATCGTCACCTGCGCTTCGACCCGGGCCAGTGGTGCTCCCAGACAATGGTGAATCCCATAGCTAAAGACGATGTGGCGATTGTCTGGGCGGGTAATATCCAGGCGGTCAGGATCGGGGAATTGCGCCGGATCACGGTTGGCGGCCCCAAGTACGATGATCGCCTGCACGCCTTTGGCAATAACTTTTCCGCCGATCTCCACATCCATGAGCGCGGTCCGCGCGGTCATCTGAACCGAGCCGTCGTAGCGGAGAAATTCTTCCACGGCGCTTGGCATGAGTGTCGGGTCGCGTTTGAGTGTGTCGAGTTGATCGGGATTGCGGAACAACGCCAGCATGCCGTTACCGATCAAGTTCATCGTCGTTTCATGCCCCGCGCCGAGCAGCAGAATCGCGGTGGCGATGAGTTCATCTTCCGTGAGGCGATCTCCCTGTTCCTCGGTGGCGATGAGACCACTCAGCAAATCGTTTTGTGGATGCTTGCGACGGATGGCGATGAGTTTGCGGAAATAATCGGTGAACGCGACCGTGGCCTGATCCGCCGCCGTGATGATGTCTGGTGAGACGATCGGATCGAGACTCCGCGCGAGATCGCGGGTCCATCCCTTGAATTGTTCGCGGTCCTCAACTGGAACCCCCAACATCTCGCAAATCACAATGGTCGGCAGCGGGAAGGCTAGATCGGCGATCACATCCATACGACCGTCGGCTTGCACATTGTCCAACAAGTCATCGACAATCGTTTGCACGCGAGGGCGCATCCCCTCCGCGACTCGTGGCGTAAACGCTTTCGTCACCAGCGTGCGCAACCGCGTGTGATCGGGCGGGTCTTTCAGCAACATCCAATGCTTCTCCATCTCCAGCAGAGGGCCCGGTCCGCCTTGCGCCGCCACGAAATCGGCATAGGCGCTCCACGTATTCGGATCCGCGCTGAAGCGAGCCGCATCCCGCAGCACCGCGACACAATCGCTGTAGCGGGTGAGCACCCAGCGCCCAGCGATGTCGCTCCAATGCACCGGATCCAGTGACCGCAAGCGCTGGTAAAACGGATACGGGTTCTCGCGAAATTCTGGCAGAAACGGATTGAACTCAACCGGTGGTAAGGTGACCTCAATCTCAGCGGTGGCTGGTTGTACTGACATGGATACAGCTCCTTTTGCCGCTTACCGTCCTTATAGGAACGAAGGCGCGCGATATTCACCGAAGACGTTGCGCATGGCGTCGGCGATTTCTCCGAGCGTGGCGTAGGTGCGGACCGCGTCGATAATCACCGGCATGAGGTTTCCCCCATCACGGGCGACGGATTCGATTTTCTCCAACGCGGCTTTTGTCACGGCTTGGTTCCGTTCGGCGCGGACCGCCGCGAGCTTCTGTTTTTGCTGTTGCTCCAGGGTGCGGTCGATTTTCAGCAGCTCTCCCTGGTTATCTTCTTCCACCGTGAAGTCGTTTACCCCAACAATGACCTGTTCCTTGTTCTCGATCGCTTGTTGGTAGCGGAAGGCGGCTTCGTGGATTTCACGCTGTTGGTAGCCCGCTTCGATGGCCTTGACCGCTCCACCGAGTTTGTCGATCCGCTCAATATACGCAACCGCTTTGGCTTCGAGTTGGTCAGTCAACGACTCCACAAAGTAGGACCCTGCCAGCGGGTCGATGGTATCGGCGACGCCGGATTCACAGGCGATGACCTGCTGCGTGCGCAACGCGATGCGCACCGACTCCTCGGTCGGCAGCGCCAAGGCTTCATCTCGTGAATTGGTATGGAGGGAATTCGTGCCGCCCAACACGGCGGCCAGCGCTTGCAGCGTCACCCGCATGATGTTGTTGTCCGGTTGTTGCGCGGTGAGTGTCGAGCCGGCGGTTTGCGCATGGGTGCGGAGCATCCACGACCGTGGGTCCTTGGCATGAAACCGCTCTTTCATAATCTTCGCCCACAACCGGCGGGCAGCGCGGAATTTCGCGACTTCCTCGAAGAAGTTGTTGTGGACATTGAAAAAGAACGAGAGGCGCGACGCGAAGGTGTCCACATCAAGTCCGGCTGAGACCGCCGCGTCTACATAGGCGATGCCATCGGCTAGGGTAAAGGCGATCTCCTGGGCCGCGCTTGATCCGGCTTCGCGGATGTGGTAGCCGGAGATGGAGATCGTGTTCCAGTTCGGCACCTGTTGGGCGCAGAACGCGAAGATGTCAGTGATGATTCGCAACGACGGGCTAGGCGGATAGATGTAGGTGCCACGCGCGATGTATTCCTTGAGCAGGTCGTTCTGAATCGTGCCGTTGACCTGGTCCCATTTCACTCCCTGTTTTTCCGCCACGACGAGATACAGCGCCAGCAAGATCGACGCGGTCGCGTTAATCGTCATCGACGTACTGACTTTATCAAGGGGAATCCCGTTCAGGAGGGTCTCCATGTCGGCGAGCGAAGTAATCGCCACGCCCGCGCGTCCGACTTCACCCGCCGCCAGTTGATGGTCGGAGTCGCGTCCCATCTGGGTAGGGAGATCAAAAGCGACCGAGAGTCCGGTTTGCCCTTGGTCAAGGAGATAGCGATAGCGTTTGTTGGACTCCTCAGCCGTGCCAAAGCCCGCATACTGGCGCATGGTCCAAAACCGTCCACGATACATGGTTGGCTGGACGCCGCGAGTGAAAGGATATTGTCCAGGAAAATCAAGCGCTTGCTGGTAATCCAGCGTCGCGGTATCAGCCGGAGTATACAGTCGCTTGATCGGAATGCTCGACGTCGTCTCGAACTGTTTTTTTCGTTCCGGTGAACGGCTCAGGGTTTTTTGCACAACCTTTTCTTCCCAGACTTGGGCGGCTTTAGCAACGTCGCGGGTATCGCTCATGCGGTGATCCTCATCGGTGGAAATAGTACGCCTAGTGCCTACCGGAAATCCCCTAGCGAAACAACCCAGTCGTGATGGGGCGGAGCAGGAGCACCCGAGGACGGAGCTTCCTGGCTTAGTGGAGGACGGGGAGAATCACAGAAAAGTTCGTGCCTCGTTGGGGCACGCTGTGGACCTCAATGCGGCCACCATGAGCTTCGACCAAGGCTTTGACGATGAACAGGCCGAGTCCCGTTCCCTCGATATTCTGGCCGGTTGAGCCACGGCGATACTTCTCGAATAACGATGGAATCTCTTCCGAGGGAATTCCTGGTCCGGTATCGGTAACCGAGGCGATGATCTCACCATTCCTGCGGGAAGAACTCACGGTGATCTTTCCGTTTTGTGGGGTGAATTTGAGCGCGTTGTACAGCAAGTTGCCGAGCACACGATTGAGGGCAAGCGGATCCCCTTCAATCGGTGGCAACTCTTGTTGTAAGTCGAATTTGAGCTTGATATTCCGCTGGCGCGCTTCGGTTTCGTAGCGCTGACCCACCTGAGTGAGGAGCGTATTGAGTTCCACGGACTCTTTGTGCAGGGCCAGCCGACCATCCTCGACCTGGGAGAGGTTCAGATAGTTGTCGACCAGGGAAAAGACCGTTCGGACATTCTCGCGCAACCGGCGTATGTCCTGCTCACGTTCTTCCGCGGTCTGCTCATCTCCGGTGTCGAGCAAGAGGTCCGCGTAGCCCAGTACCACGGACAAGGGACTCTTGATGTCATGGGTCAGCATCGCGAGAAATTCTCCGCGTTGTTGCTCCAAAGCTTTGCGTGCGGAAATATCGCGAATAATCGCGAGGGTGCCCGTGGGGTGTCCGTCACGGTCGCGCAGGAGACTGGCACGAATCTCAATGGGGACGATACCACCATCGTGCCGGAAGGCTTCGGCCTCAATCAACTGCGGGGATTCCTCACCCGCCAAATATCGTCGCAGCCGTTCTTCCAGGAGCGCCGCTGACGCCGGGGGACAGAATTTGTTGTAATGTTGGCCGACCATGTCTCGCCGCGACCAGCCCAGCATTGTCTCTAGCCCTGGATTGGCTTCACTGATGATCCCGTCGGGTGAAAAAGACGCGATGCCATCCGTCGCGTTTTCAAACAAACTGCGATACCGATTTTCGCTTTCTCGTAGGTCCCGCTCAATCCGTGCACGGGTGGTGATTTCTTGTTCCAGCCCGACGTTCGCTTGGGAGAGCTGGGTCGTGCGTTCCGTGACCCGTTGTTCGAGCTCGTCGTTGAGCAGTCGGACTTCGTCCTCCGCCCGTTTGCGGTCAGCGATTTCATATTCGAGTTCAAGGTTCACCGCGGTGACCATCCGCGCTTGTGTCCGCGCCTGTTGGGCGAGCAGGACCGCGAGCGCGAGCAACACCGCCAGCGTGATGCCCGCCGCGAGCACGACTTCCGGCAGTGCCGACCCGAAAGGGAGTGGCGCTTCGAGCTGTGGCCACACGCGGAGCCGCCACGGGATGCCGTAGAGATCAATAGTGCCGTCTTGACTCCAATCCGCGTCCGGCAGGAGCGCCGTCGCGGGGACGCGAAATATCTGTTCAGGCCCATCGAACAGCGCAACACCATAGCCCGGCACGATGTCTGTCGGAATGATTGAGTTGAGCAGTTCTTGCAGCCGAAAGAAGCCGATGATCACGCCCGCGCACTCATCGCCGTGAAAAATCGGGACATAGACTAAGAACCCTTTTCCCGCGGTTCCCAGATTCACGACATGCGTGGCCGCGACTTCTTGCCGTTTCTGGACTGCCTCGATGAGGGTGCGGCGTTGCTCGTGAAAGACAAAATTGATTTCCCGCGTCGCGTCCTCGTTTTCCGCGGACACGGCCCACCAGAGAGACAAGGCGGGATCGGCCCACGCGATGGCCCAATAGCCGGAGAAATTGCTGAGATTGTGTTCCGCTTCCGCTTTCCATTCTTCGTGGGTGGGCTGTACGCCACTCTCCCAGCGTCGCGCCATGCGCACCAACCCTAGAATCCGCGCCTGCATACGAGCCAGCAGTTCATTCTTCACGATCGCCACTTCGACCGCGGTCATTTGCCGGATATTCGCTGTTTCTTGCCTAGTGAGCGCATACCACAAGCTGAGTGTGGCGGCGATCAAGCCAAGGCCAACGAGCCACGGTAAAAAGCGACTGAGTTCTTTTTTCATACGCAGATCCAAACATGGGACAAACGTAGATCCGAAGTCCATGCTGTTTTTAGCACCGGACGCCATTGCGTGAAACAACAGGCGCGGGCAGCGAAAGGGCGCGTTGAGAGAAGGGCTTTGGTGGAGAGCGAGGGAGGGAATATGCCGGGAGCGAGACTCGAACTCGCACGCCTTTGTAGGGCGGTGGATTTTGAGTCCACTGCGTCTGCCAATTCCGCCATCCCGGCATATGGGAGATGAGACGCCGGATATTACCGGCAACCGCCGCTCCCTGGCAAGCCCGGTCCTCTCTGTCCGAACTCCGCGTCTCCGCGTGAGGCTGTCTTTACTCCTGCCGTTGTAAACTCCGTGCGCCCACCGACAATTTGAGTCGTTCCAGGACATCCATCCCTAAAAGGACCATGCCTGGACGTGGTCCGACCATGACATGCAAATCGCGAATTTCTTCCGACCCCAACCGTAGCGACGAGAGGCGTCCGATCCACCCTTGGCTTGCGCCCGTGACCCCTTGCAAGAGTGCGTCTTGGACATGTGCCAGGTCAAGCTCTTTCGCCAAGCTCTCGTCAACGAGGGAAATCTGCGCTCCGGTATCAACTAACATCAAGACATCTCGCACGGTTTGCCCGCCTTCCAACTCGGCACGAACAAATCGCTGCGCCGGTCGATCTGGAAAGATCATCAACGGAATGTCCTCGTTCTTCGAGGACCGACCCGAAGATTTCGCGGACGGCGTCAGGGATTTCGCTTTATCCATCACTTCAGGCGAGACCACCGAATCAGAAAAGTGGGTGACCCCATATTCATCGGTCCACGTATAGATACGGGATTGCGCGAAAAGCGGGGCTGCGTGCAGAAGGCACAGGAGGGCAACCATTCCCTTGATACCCCAAAACGGGTGTGGGTGTAAGAAAAATTTCGGACGATGCGAGCATGGTGAGATCCAAGTCATAAAGAAAGTTACCCCTTTGTTGGTGATGAGCTGTCGCCTATTTCCCCTATCGGCGGTTCCCTCCAAGCCTTAACGGTACGCAATCCGTCGTCCGAAAGAAAGCACCAGTGCTGAGTTCTCGCGAACGAGAGCGATTTTCCTTACTGAATTTTCAATAATTAATGTTCATACGATCTTGTGCGCCCAAGACAAGCCCGAGGCGAAGAGACATGCCCAGAGCCGACGTGGTGAACGGCGTGTGCGAGCGATGCCTGCGAACACATTGGCGCGTAATTCAATGCCAGTATGGGGGGCAGTGCTCGCAGTGTATTCACTGATTTGCGTCCAGACAAATTCGGTGGGATTGAGTTCAGGGGCACTGGTGGGAAACTCATAGACATGCAGCCGCGGATGGCGCACCAGAAATTCTTGCACCGTGCGGCGCCGATGGATGGGATGCTTATCCCACAGCAGCACAAGCGGACCCGGGAGGCGATGCAACAGCGCCGTGAGAAGGCGGATGACGTGCTCCCCGCTGAGGGAGTGCCGGAAAGAGTGCAGACACAACTTGATCTTGCGTTTCCCGGGCGTCACGCACACGGCACCAATTAAGTTCAGGCGCTCATTGTGGGTCAAACTCGTGCGCACGATGGGTGTCTGCCCGCGCGGGGCCCACGTCCGTTTGAGCGGCGACACCAGCGAAAACCCGCTTTCATCAAGGAAAACCAGGGTAGCACCCAGACGCTGCCACTTTTTTTTATCTGCGGCCAGACATAATGGTGCCAATGGGCAACGGCGGCGTCATTGCGCGCCAAACTCCGGCGTTGGGGTTGTTGGCAACTCCAGGCCAGCCGGTGCAACACGTACCAGACGCCCGTCGCCCGATACCGCACTCCAAAGAGGTCCCAGATCAGATGGGCGATCCGCTCCAAGGTCCAGTACTCTTCCGCATACCCATATCCATACGCCCCGCGCTTCAAGGCGGCCACTAACCGCCGCAGTTGCGCGGCGCTGAGCCGACTGGGACGTCCGGGCGGACGCCTGCCTAGCTGGTGGCCCCCGGGAGCAGCCTCGCGACGCCAGCGGCACACACTCTGAGGGGTCGTGCCGATCCGTTGGGCCACCTGAGTGAGATGCTGTCCGCGTCGTAATAAGTCGAGGGCACGCTGGCGTCGACGGGTAAGTTGTTTGGATGTTCCATATGGTCTCATATACGGCTTATCTTACAGGAATCACGGATATGACCATATGAACATTAATTATTGAAAATTCAGTAA
>JABFSC010000345.1 GCA_013140885.1 Deltaproteobacteria bacterium
CAGGCAATCCCTTGCCGGAGTTGTTGTCGAAAGGGTGCATTTTTCAACTTTACCGGTGTTGCTCCACACCAAAGAACTGGAATTTAATTCGTGTATCTGCCTTTTCAATTTGCGGGAAACTACAGTCGTATGATTCAGCTTGGCATCGAATATAATCCAGATCCCCCATTTGCGAGTGGTTCGCCGGATACCGCGTCTGCTGAGATGGTAGCGGCGGTGCGCACTCGTGCCGCGCCGATGTTGGAAGCCCGTCGTGTGGCATCGCTACGAGCGGCGGAGCGGTTGAAGGCATCTTCATAATGCGGCGGGGTGAGATTCCCTCACCCCGCCGCACTGCGCTATGGCAGAATCAGCGTGCCAGTAAACTCGCCACTAGCGGAGCCAAACCCCTGGAAAGGATTGGCATTCGTGTCAACAACCTGAAAGAAGCCGACAAAACTATTCTCCCCATTTCCCACCCCACCTCGCGCACAACTCAGTGCACAGGCCGGAGGTAGAGCTTGGCGGCACGCTTGCCGATTTTGCGACCGTACTCGGTCCCTTCTTCGACCGACTTGCGGAAGTGGAACCCAATGAGGATGCGCGAATACGCATTCTCGGCCGCCGCCTGGGAGAAGCTGGTATACGAGCGGAGCACTGGGGACGGATCGCTGCAGGTGCCACCGGCAGGGAGCGTCACGCTGCAGTCCTGGAAGCTGATCCGGTCGGTGCCGAAGAACTGCTTCAACACTTCCGCACCCGCGCCCCCGGCGATTGCGTGACCCGAGGCGTAGTCCTGGTCCGGCGGAGTCCCGCGTAACGGGGTCCAGGCCGGGTCACCGATCGTGTCGGGATTGCCGTCCGTATCCCCAGTCTGAATCGCGGTGACCGGTCGCCAGTAGTTGTAATGGTTCTTGGAATCGACCATGGCGATGTAACCATCCGCAAGGGCGATATTGAGCAGGCCGAACAGGCGCGCATTCTCCCAGAGATTGAGCCCCTCATTGGCGGAGACGACCCTCGCAACCCGGTTCCACTTGAGCGGAGAGCTTTCCCACCAGTAGAGGGCGATTTCGGTCTGGTCGGCAGTGCGGGCGCTGGGAGTGGTGGTGCCATCACCACCGAGAGATTTCACTTCGTTGAAGTCCGCCGTGTACTTCTTCTTGGTCACCGTGTAGGGCGGCCCCGGACGGAACTGGGAGCTGTCCTTCAGCACGAAGGGGGTGACAGTGTCCCAGATCTCAAAGGCGATGAATGGGGTACCCGGTGTGCACTGGTACTCGCCAGGCTTGGTATCCTGTGGGCAGTTGAAATTGAGAAAGAGTTCATCTGCGCCGTCGGCGCCGTCGGCAGCTCGTAGCGTCAGGATCGCCGCCGCGGCGGCCTGTCCCACGGCGATACCCTGCGCCTTGGCCTGATCGTCAGGGAGGGCAGCAAGGGCTGCGGTATAGTCGGCTTCGACGCTGGCTACGCCTGCATCAATGCACGACGGGGGGACAAGCGGGAGTTGACCGATGACCGCGACCAACACATCGCGTGCCGCCGCTGCCACCGCCGCCGCGGTAGAAGCTCCCGCCGGCGCTTGACTGACGAACACATACGGACGGGAACGCCGATCAATCGCGTTGAGCGCGTCATGAATGGCAATGTGCGTCATCCCATAGATCCGCGATTCGTGGAGTGGATTGTCGAGGGGAGCGATACAGGCCGCAATGGCGGCCTTGCCAGCGTTGGCGTTCCAGTCGGTCACGGCGTCGGCGTTCACACGTTGTGACCAGCCGCTAGTAAGCACTAAGACGAGAGTACATACTGAGAAAACTGAGTGTTTCATAAAGTCTCCTTCCACATGGGGAAATCCAGTCGTTGTAAGGCGTGTTACATGAGTCAGCCGTCTTCACGGTGTCTTTCTCATAAATGCTACCCATCACCTCCTTTCCTTCTGTTGACTGAGCACTCGCGCCATGAACGTCAGCAACTCGTCGAGCGAATCAAAGTGCGTGGATTGCCCGGAGACCACATGCTCGACTCGACCTTCAATAGGGCCACGACTGAGATTGCTGCTCGTACGCAACTGCACGACAAACGCGCGGTGGACTGATAAGGGAGCTTTCCCGAGTTGCTGCTGCGGCATACTGTCACCTCATCTTCGTGTTGCGCGTGGCATCACCTATGCTCTATACAAGGAGAATACGGCGACCCAGACAGAAAATCATAGGACAATTCTGGGATTACTCTGGGATTACTCTAGGACGTAGCGAGGACGAAAAATGCAGATAAATCAATCGCTTATCTTCGGTCACTACCGGTTCGATCCCCAGACCAAGCAGCTCTGGCGGGCAAAACAGGAAGTGAGATTAACTTGGAAAGCGCTCGTTGTGCTGGGGCATCTCCTCGACCGGGCTGGCCAGATAGTGACGAAAGACGAGTTATTTCAAACGGTGTGGCCCGACACCGTGGTCAGTGATGCCGCGCTCACGTCATGCATTCAGGAACTGCGTGAGGCATTGCACGATAACGCGCGTAAGCCGCGGTACATTGAGACCCTGTATCGGCGAGGGTTTCGCTTCCTGGGGGAAGTAGCTAGTAGCCAGCATTCAGTAGTCAGTAGTCCCCCTTCCTCACCTCAGTCCTCAGTCCTCAGTCTTCAGCACTCCATCTTGGTTGGACGCGAATCTGACCTTGCCTTCCTCCACGAGCGCTTAGCCAAGGCACTGAACGGCGAGCGCCAACTCGTATTCGTCACGGGCGAGCCGGGGATTGGCAAGACCACGCTCATTGAAAACTTTGTGTTCGGAGTACGGAGTCGGGAACAGTTCGGAGTTATGAAGAGTCCAAAGTCGAGGGTCCAAAGTCCAAAGCTCCAAACCCCGAACTCCGAACCGCCTTCAACTCCTCGGTGGTGGGTGGCAGTGGGGCGGTGCATCGAACACTACGGTGTAGGCGAAGCCTATCTGCCAATCTTGGAAGCTTTGGGCCGATTGTGTCGAGAAGAAGCGGGAAACGAACTACGCGCGCAGCTACAGCAGCATGCGCCGAGTTGGCTGGTGCAGATGCCATCGTTACTCAGCACCGCAGAGCTGGAAGAGCTGCAACGGCGGACCGCGGGCGTCACGCGAGAACGAATGTTACGGGAGTTGGCTGAAGCACTGGAAGTGATCACTGCTGAACGTCCACTCGTCTTGGTGCTCGAAGACTTGCATTGGAGTGATGTCTCGACGCTCGACTTGCTCTCAATGCTGGCGCGCCGCCAGGAGCGTGCCCAACTCCTGATCATTGGCACCTACCGTCCAGTCGAAGTGTTGACTCGGGAGCTTCCGCTTAAAGGCATCAAGCAGGAGTTGCAGCTACACGGGCAGTGTGAGGAATTGGCGCTGGACTTTCTTACGGAAGCGGCGGTGGGGGAGTACCTGGAATACCGCTTCGCCGTAGGGGCGCCCGGCCGATCGCCCCTACAACGCCTGGCGCATGTCGTTCATCAGCGCACGGACGGTAATCCACTCTTCATGGTGAATGTGACCAATGAGTTGGTGGCACGCGAGATAATCACCAATAGTGATGGACACTGGGAGGTACAGAGCGCATGTGCGGACGATACAATTGGCGTGCCCGAGAATCTCCGCCAATTGATCGAGCTACAGCTTGGCCGTGTCAGTCCTGACGAACGCAAAATCTTAGAGGCGGCAAGCGTCACCGGAGCCGAGTTCTCCGCCGCAGCCGTGGCGGCAGGGGTTGAACACTCTCCCGAGGCGGTAGAAACTTGCTGTGATAATCTGGTGCGGCGAGAGCAATTCTTCTGCTCCCAAGGGACAAACGAGTGGCCGGATGGAACAGTGACGGCACGGTATGGTTTCGTCCATGCGTTGTATCAGGAGGTGGTATACGAGCAGCTCTCCGCCACTCGGCGCAGTCGCTTACATCGGCAGATTGGCGAGCGAGAAGAACAAGCGTATGGCGAACGAGCACGGGAGATCGCCGCTGAACTGGCCGTCCACTTCGAGCGCGGGCGCGACTATCGCAAAGCGGTGCAGTATTTACAGCACGCGGGCGAGAATGCAGCGCGACGCTCGGCTCACCACGAGGCGATTGGTCTTCTCACCAAGGGGCTGGAGTTGCTCAAGACCCTACCAGACACTCTCGAGCGTACCCAGCAAGAGCTGGACTTGCAGATCACCCTCGGTCCAGTCTTGATGGTCCTCAAAGGCAATGCGGACCCGGAAGTGGAAAGAGTGTATACCCGGGCCCAAGCACTGTGTCAGCGCGTGGGGGAAACGCCTCGACTTTTCACGGTCCTGGCAGGACTGAGGAACTTTTATAATGGGCGGGGAAAGCACCAAACGGCGCGCGAGCTAGGGGAACAGCTCCTCGGCCTGGCTCAGAGGGTACAAGATCCTGCTCTTCTCTTGGAGGCCCACCTCGATCTAGGGGGTTCCTTGTTCTCTCTCGGAGAATTGATCGCTGCTCGGATGCACTTGCAGCAAAGTATTGCGCTGTACGATCCCCGACAGCACCACTCCAATGCCTTTATCTGCGGTGGGTCTGACCCTGGGGTGAACGGCCTTTGCAATGAGGCCTTTACCCTATGGTCGCTTGGCTACCCAGATCAGGCCTTGAAGAGGAGCCATGCCGGGCTCACCCTGGCCCGAGAGCTCACTCAGCCTTCCAGCCTGTGTGTGGCCCTTGGAATTGCTGCCCTACTCCATCAGTTGCGCGGGGAGATACAAGCGACCCAAAGGCAAACGGAGGAAATGATCGCGCTCTCTCGCGAGCAGGGATTTCTCCAATGGCCGCCGCTGGGAACTGTCATGCAAGGGTGGATGCTCGCCGAACAAGGGCAAGTAGAGGAGGGGATTGCAAAGCTGCGCCAGGGCGTGGCCGCCTTACGCGCCATGGGGGCAGAGGTGGGGCTGCCATACTACCTGGCCTTGCTAGCAGCGGCCTATGCGAAAGCGGGGCGAGTCGAAGAAGGGCTTGCCGTGCAGGCCGAAGCGATGGACCTCGTACACCGGAATGGACAGCGTTTGAACGAGCCAGGGTTGTATGTGCTCAAGGGATGGTTACTCCTGGCACGCTCGGGAGACAACCAGGCTGAGGCGGAAGGCTGTTTTCGTCACGCCATCGACATTGCCCGCCGCCAGAGCGCCAAGTCCTCGGAGTTGCGGGCGGTGATGAGCCTCAGTTTTCTCTTACAGAGACAGGGCAAGAAAGAAGTAGCTCGGCTGTTGCTGGCTGAGATCTACGGCTGGTTCACCGAAGGGTTCGACACCAAGGACTTGCAAGAGGCGAAGGCGTTACTGGAAGAGTTGAGCCATTGAGTGATCGAGCTCGATGACGAGTTGTTGAGGTTAAGTTAAGCAGAATAACTGGATAATCTACCTCTATCCTTACTAGAAAAGAAAAGATTATGGAGCCATAGGAAACCTATCAAGACGTTTTAGCCAAGGCAGAGACCTTGGCGCCGGAAGACCTCTCGCGGCTGATTGGCGCATTAAGCAAGTTGCTGCACGACAAATACGGCCAGTGGGTGGCGTTCAAGAATGTAGAAGACGTGCGTGACTATCTGGAGTGGATGCGCTTTCGCGATTCTCACCATAGCGACGGGCGACTCAAAAGCCCGGAGGAGTTCCTAGCTGAGTTGGGAGAAAGTGCGTGACGGCTGGCGCTCGCTATCTGGTTGATACTCAGGACGGCCCGAAGAGGCGATTGCTCCTTTGCAGCGCCATCTCAGCCGTTACCCTAATATACTGCATATCCGTCTCATGCTGGCTGCGGTCTACAGCGAGCTAGGCCAAGCCACCGAGGTGCGGGCGGAGGTCGCCGAAGTCCTGCGGCTTAATCCGAAGTTCTCACTCGAAGTGCACAAACAGCGCATGCCGATTAAAGATCCGGCGGTGTTGGAACGGCATATTGCCGCGTTGCGCAAGGCGGGGCTGAAATAATGAAGAATGAAAAATCAAAAATGAAGAATGAAGAGTGAGGAGGGAAGAGAGTAAGGATGTGGAACGGGCAGTCGGAGGCTACGTTTGTGCAGCGAAGAGAAGGGGGGCAATGCGTGCGACGCCCTGCCCTCTTTCCATGAACGGGTTACTGCTACACTGTTGGCGTGGCACGATTGGTTTCTGTGGAGTCGGCGTTTCGGCACGGATGTACGGAAGACGACGTGCATGAACTGTTACAGGGACGCTATGTAAGACTTCGCAGCCAGCGCGGTATAACAGATGGGGATGAATTATTTGGACGAAACTTCGCGGACGATTATCCGCATGTTGTCTATCGTGTGTTACCCGATGGCCGTTGGCGGGTGTTTCATATCGCCCGTATGACCGATGCTCATAGACGACGCTACCAGAAGATACAACAATGAAACGAACAAAAGGGATCCCTCCTCTTTCCCCAGATGCGACTGACGATGAAATGATCGAGTGGACGGAGACGTACGACCTCGGGGCGCGATTAGACGCTGGGGTTTCGGAAATTGTAGAGATGCACGAACCGTCTCAGCGCGAGGATCGCACCACCGAGCTTACTCTTCGCCTTCCGTCAGCGATGAAGGCTGCTTTACAAAAACTGGCGCGCCGACGGACGACGAATGCTACAACCCTGGCGCGTCTCTGGATCGCCGAACGGCTGCGGCAAGAACTAAAGGATCGGTCGTTGTGACACGGGGAGACGATGAAGCGGTGCGCATCCCAGAAAAAATGCCGAGAAAATGTGATTTTACCAGAGACTCCCCGGCGTTACCCGCTGATGGTCCGAAAGGAACCGCGGACGCGGGAAACCGAGTGCGCCCTACCAACCGTTGACAATCGTGTGGTCTCAATCGGATAATCACCGCTCAGGAGGGTAGGCGATGCCGACCCAAACACACGCGGGTGGGATGGAGCGCAAGCTGGCGGCGATCATGTTCACCGACATCGTGGGCTTCAGCCGCCAGATGGGAGTGGACGAAGCCCGCATGTTGCGGCTGCTCGATGTCCATAATCACCTCCTCCACCACGCCGTGGCCGAGCATCACGGCCAGGTCATCAAAACCATCGGTGATGCCTTCCTCGTGGAGTTTCCCGCCGTGGCGCAGGCCGTCCAGTGTGCGCAGCGGATTCACGCCCAGTTACAGCAGTACAACGCCGACCAAGCGCCAGCCGAACAGATTCACGTGCGCATCGGGATTCATCTGGGGGACCTCGTGCGGCGGGAGGGCGATGTGTTTGGCGATGGGGTGAACATTGCCGCTCGCCTGCAAGCGCTGGCGGACCCGGACAGTAGCTGCATCTCCGACATGGTCTATCGCGACGTCGCCAACAAGCTAGACTTGGGC
>JABFSC010000615.1 GCA_013140885.1 Deltaproteobacteria bacterium
AGCCTGACGGGTTCTTGGCTTCATCCTTGACGAAGATGCGGGCTCCTTTGCCGGGAGGGGCAACCGCGCGTGCTAAAGCGGTCACGTTCGTCAATTCGACCAGTGGCGTGTCGCCTACGCCGGTGCGCTGTTGGACGGACCGTGTCGTCTCAATGTCATAGCCCGTACCCGCGAGCAGGCCCTCGTAGTCGAAGGCGAGGGTGCCACGCGCATACTGGTCGTAGTCGATGCCGATGGCGGTGCGCATGATCTCCGCCCGCCGCGCCATGATCGCCGAGTACGTGTGACCCGTGCTCATGATCCATGTCCTCGTGCGCGCAGCAGCACCCGCACTTCGCTCCCGATCGAAGACAGCTCGGGAATCGGCTCACCAAACCCATGTGTATACGGAGGATTCACCTCCTTGAGTGTTCCGTGCAGGTGACGACCGGCTGGAGTCAGAATTTCAGCTTCCTCGCCAATCAGCGCGGAAGCGATGAGAAAGCCCTTGACGCGCATCTCCAAGGGAACCCGTTTGGTTGCCGCCGGGACCCGCGGCGCACGATCGCTGGGGGAGAGGACGATCGTGTGAATTTCGACCCATGTGCCGGAAGCGATACGCTCAGCCATGCTGGTCCTCCTGGCATCCTCGGTGAATCAAGGTGCGAACATCTCCCAGCATCGCCGCGGGCACGGGCAGGTCCGCCATCGTATGCAGGCCGGGAGACGCACGCAGTACACGTGGAATCATATTGACCGCCAGTGCGACGGTGGCGTGTCCACCGGGAATTTCCGGACTACCCGCGAGTCGAATGGACGGAGTACCGATGATCTCGATTGCATCGCCCGTTTCCACCCCTTCCAGGTGCGGATGAATCTGTTGCGGGTGAACGAGGGTAATGACCGGCTGACCACGACGAAAGCCGGTAGCGGTATGGAGACAGCCCGCGACCTGACCCGGTGCGACCGTCACGAAGGGGGTTTCGCGCCGAACGTGTGAGATGAGAGGCGCGCGAGTTTCCGCTATCTCCGCGATCTCCCAGCCCAGGGCATCCGCGATCATGGAGATGGACTGAGGAAAGCCGATGTGACCGACGACCGTGCCGTCTTGCAAGCCGCCGTGAAACTGCTCTGGCGTGAGGCCCACGCCCTGACTAGTGAGCACCGAGGGACCATACGGGGAGAGATCATTCACGCGCCGAGCGGTGATGGACTGGATATCGGCACACACGCCACTCAGCGCGATGACCAACAAATCCAGCACGAAGCCCGGGTTAATGCCGGTGCCGACCAGTGCGACCCGGTATGCGCGGGCGAGATCATGGAGGGAAGCGGCGAGTGGTGGTGAAACGCGGAACGGATAGGCCAACTCTTCGGCGATGGAGATGACGTGGACCCGGTGACGGAGGAGCATACGGATTTCCTCCACCGCATCGACGAGTCGTGAACAGGTCGCCTGGATCGCGACGTGTGGGTGGCAGCGGTCAAGAAGCGTGGCGAGGTCGGTGCTGATTGGCATGTCCAGGGTACGCCCAAGGCCGATTGCTTGCCCCATGTCCATCCCGGCACGTCCCACGCGCCTCCCGTAGGCGCCAACCAAGGCCAGGCCGGGCTTGGTCAGCACTACCCGCGCAATACCGGACCCCATCTGGCCAGTGCCCAGAATTAGGACGCGGATTGGTTCTTGCTTGTCAACGAGTGAGTTTCGCATCATGGGGACGCCCACATCGTTCATGCGTCGCAAGAAGTGGACCTGCCGCCGGGATGTTGATACGAGGGGCTGATAGCGGTTTTGCTTGACGGTCTTCGCGAGAATGAGAAGACTGGCGGCAAAATTCGCAAGGCTGGGAATGGCAGACCTGGCCAACGCAGACGCGGTTTGGTATGTGTCCGCTCATAGTGAGGAGAGCAGATGCCGACTGAAGAAACCGGTGCGATATGGTCACGGAAGGGAGCGACCTTCAGTGACAAGCCCGCTCGAAAAGAGTTTGGGCTTACCCAAGAAGAAATTATTCAGGCCATCCAGGAGGGGAAACTGCAATATCGTCTGAATTCGATCTTCGGGAACCCATTTTTCAGGCTGATTCGCCAGGAAGTCGAAGCGCTGGTCGATGAACAATATGGCAACACGTATCTGAAGAAGAAACAGCTCACGAACGAATTAGCCCAGATCAACAAGGAGTTGCGGCGGCTGCACGCGCTCATCGTTGGCCTGGAACAGAGGAAAGCGGAAGTGCTAGAGAGTCTTGGGGAAGGAGAAATCCCGTCCACAAGCGCGGGCGGCCAACCTGCTCGGCGTCACCCCGCGGGATACTCACGCCAAGCCGCAAAGGGACAAAGGAAGAAGGGAGGGACCTGACATCATGCCATCAATCCGCACCACAACCCACGAGCGAGCGCTATTAGCAGATCTCAACCACGCCGTGCATGGTCTGCGCGCGCCGTTCGCGTGCGGTGGTACGCTCGTCCCCGAACAGCCCGTCACCCTCTGCTTTCCAGACAAGACCCAAATCCCCGTGCTGCGCGCGAAGGACCCCATCGAGCAAGAGCGGCTTCTCCGGCCGCTGGTCGAGCGCTGCCGTGCAGCGCCGTTCGGCATAGGGCGAAAGACTCGGTACGACCGCACCATCCGCGATGCCCGTCAGATCAAGGCTGAGGGCGGCGCCTTTTCGGTCCTACACTTCGATCCCGCCGCGGCGGGCATCCTTGAACAGATCCGCCGCGAGTTGGTGCCACAGGTACCCGACGCGTTGACCGCGGAGCTCTACAACCTCAATGTCTATGCGGCTGGAGGCCACTTTGTGCCGCACAAGGACACTCCGCGCGGTAGCGACATGCTCGGGACCCTCGTCGTGTGTTTGCCGTCGCAGTTCTCGAACGGTGCGTTTGTCCTCAAGCATCATGGCGTGTTTCAGACCTACGACTGGGGACGCGCGATCCAGCAGCAGGCCGAGCCGACGCGCATCCACTGGACGGCCTTCTTCGGCGATGTCGATCACCAGATCGAGCGGGTGTGGAGCGGCCTGCGCGTGACCTTGACCTACTTGATCCGGCGCAGCACCAACACGGGGAGTGAAGCCGTGCCGGACCGTGAGGCGCTGAACACCCTCGTACGGGAAAAGCTGCGCCTCTTGCTAGACGACCGCCGCTTCCTGCCCAAGGGTGGGACGCTTGCTTTTCCTTGCTCCCATTTGTACCACCAGGACGCGCGCTTCCAGCGCAAGCCGCGCCCGTTCTCTCGTCAAACCGTGTCCGCTCTCAAGGGTCGTGATCATACCGTTGCCGCGGCAGCGCTGGCCGAAGGGCTGGCGGTGACACTCTTTCCCTACATGATCGAAACCTGTGCCGACGAGACCTGGCAGCTTGAGCACTTCCCAACTCCCGGCGAGCAGGCGGCGTTGGGCGAGCAGATGGACTGGATGGACCTGGAGAAGGCGCTGGCCATCCAGTCGCGCTTGGAGGATGTCAAAGACTCCGAAGTCGTGTGGGTGGATCCGCCGCCACATTTTAATTGGCCGCCCACCATGTACCCTGAAATAGCAGAAGGCCGGACCGGTGCGACAGATCCGGATTTGCCCGCGATCATGCACCTCCACGGCTGTGAGTACAGCGCCACGGGCTATTTTGGCAACGAAGGCAGCTACACCGACCTCTACATCTACGGTGCGTTGCATGTCGCGATCCCGCCGTATGGCGAAGGGGCTCGCGCGGTGACCACGACCACGCCTTCTCACGTCTCCTCAGCGATTCCCCGCCGACATAAGAAAAATCGACCCACCGTGCCTCCGACCCCAACAAGCATGACGAGAAAACGAAATGGCTAAAACAACCAAGTCCGAGAAGGTCCCACCAACGATGCAATCGACGTACGAGAGTATCGTGGAGTTAACCGATGCCGTTGCCGAGAAACACCTCGATAGTGAATATGCACAGCTTTTCCGCTATGCGACCGCGGCACTCTGTCGAAAAAGGCCGTCGCCTCTGGCGACAGGACACGTGAACACCTGGGCGGCTGGGATCGCGTACGCGATAGGAGCGGTGAATTTTCTCTTTGACAAAAGCCAAACTCCCCACCTGCGTGGGGCAGAGCTGTGTCAAGCCTTTGGGGTGGGCTCGAGCACGGGAAGTGCGAAAGCAAAGGTGGTGAAAACCGCGCTTGGGCTCTTTCAATTTCATCCCGATTGGACTCTTCCCAGTAAGTTGGAGCGCAATCCGCTGGTGTGGATGCTTACCGTCAATGGGTTCATCGTGGACATTCGTAGCATGCCGAGAGAGGCCCAAGAGATCGCTTATCGCAAGGGCCTCATCCCCTATATTCCAGCAGACCGACGAGGCAATACCGATGTGTGAGGAGTTATGGCAATCGAAGAAGAATACGAAGATGTCCTACAGAACCTGGAGTTTGGCATCATCCAAGTCTATCGCCAGAACCGGACTCTGTTGGACGCCCATGTCAGCGACGCGCTGGAAGCGTTGATCCATCTGTATCGCAGTGAGCAGAGCAATCGCGCGCCACGACAGTTCCGTCTTGACCAGCGCGCGCAAGAGGTGTTCGATTCCGTCAAGGCGATGTGTGATCTCCGCTTGGGGCGCACTGGCGTGATCGACCAGGCAGGGCGCCCCATCTCGGATGAAGGTGCACTGACGATTGATGAACTCCTCGCTTGTTTGCGGCGCATTGAGAAATCGATCCGGCGGTGGACCAAGCAAAATGGGCGGCAAGGCTACCTCAACTTCGTGGATCCGTTCATCGCGTAGTCGGACTCCCTTTTGCCAGGAGAACTGGTGTCCCAACGTAGGCAGGCATCCATAGTGCTGGTCATCGCCATGTGGTTCAGAGACTGCTACCGCATGCCGGTATCGATGGAGATGTTCAAGAGGGTTACTGTTCCCTCTTGAATGGTCACCATCGTTGGCAGGTCTTTCGTAAATTCGATACCAGTCAGAGGCCCCATCTCAACTTGATAGGTGCCCGCAGGGAGGTTTACACTATAAGCTCCCTGGACGTCCGATACGACGGATTGGACCGCGTGCCCTGTTGAAGGACGAATCAAGAGTGTGATTCCGGGAGCAGCGTGCGCGGAGGATGTCTCGCCTGTCTGGGCAGGGCTCACCGGCCCCTTGGTCACTTTTCCCGAGAGAGTTCCTGTGGTCCTTATTTGTTGTTCACTCGCCATAAGGTCGTTACTGTTAGTCGCACACCCAACGACAAGCACACTGAGAAGAAAGAGCCGCCAGAGCGAACGCGGATGGTATGTCATAACGCACCGTGCTTAACCTTACCTTATGTGGAGGGACAAGCCACCTTGCCCCTCCACACATATCCAGGGCATTTCAACGCTTAGTCACAGAATCCAATCCGACCAATTCGTGACCCCCATACTGCGGCGGCATTGATTTTCTCATTGACTATCCATGCCCGCCGATTCGTCCCACAACCGACAGTGACTCCGGGAGATGGATCAAGCGACACCGCCGAATAGTCACCCCACCGTTGCACGCCGGCGACGCTTGGATTGCCGGTTAAGGCGACTGGGCTGGTAAACAGTGGGAAGCCCGCCGAAATGAAGCCCAACGCATCGACAGGTTGGCGACCGGAGAAGCGCACCCTGGCTTGATGCCGGAGCGCGGCATTGGTATTGGCTACGTCGGTCGAATTCCATGTGACAAACGCTTCCCCTCCCGCGTTGGCCGCGATCGAGGCGTTAAAGTCGTGGGAGGTCCCACCTTCATAGAAGAATCCTTGCTGCTTGACCGTATTTGCCCCGGCTCCTTCTGTATCGAGCTGGTAAAAATGGGGCGCGGCATAAATGGTTCGGCCCAAGCGGATCGTGTGCGTGTTCCACAGTGAGTCACCGACCTGGGTGCTATTGTTGACAAAGCGTCTATCGAGGGTGTCTAACAACTGTGCCGTGCCGGGTTGCGGGGCATTTGGTGGCACGGCATAGTCCGGCACATCCACCAGGGCCTGCAACACAAGGGTCGCTTGAAAAGCGTTGCTCAGGTTCTCCCCGCGGTACAGGTGTAAATGAGTGAGGTTATTGGCCGCGAGAAAGTAGATATTTTTGTTCTGATCAAGGACAACCGGCGGCTGAAGGGTACTCGCGAGACCGGTGAACACCGGGCCGCCAAAGCCGAGACCATTGTAGATAGACGCCTTGGCGATCGGCACCATCATCGCGAACCGGAACCCTCCGGCTGGCAAATCGAATACATTTCCAGTGACGAGCACTTCATCCTGGCCCATACCGAGCCCTGGATAGTCTAGCCAATCCCCGGCATTAAAGGGGCCGCCCCCAAACCCGACCGACGGGTAGACCCAATACGGACCACAGGGGTTCTCGGTTCGTGACACAGCAAGATAGAAGCGGCGGACCGGGTCAGTGTTCGAAGCGCTTTTTCTCGTGGCAACCATGACCCACCGACGCCACGTCTGGTCGTACAAGACACGTGGGTCAAAGGGGTTATCAGGTGCGCCGAAGAAGGCCTGCAGGGCGAAGGTGCACAGTGCTGCTCCAGGTTGGGCCTTATTGAAGGCGGTAATCCGCCGATTCACGGCCTCGACAAAGTAAGAATGACCGACAGCCCCATGCGTGTCCGGGGGGAAAGAGCCACCTGAAGCCGTCTGGGTCAGGCCATCGTAGCTCACGCCCCGTAAAGTAGCTGGAGCCTGCGGTTCAACGTCTGTGGGTGCCAGTGTCGCCTTCGCCTGTGGTCCTCCTGCCTGAGCAGCCGCCTTGGCGGCCTGATACGCGGTAGGACTCATGGTGGGCATAAATGGCACGTATTCATTGGCCGTCCCCAAGGTCGTCTCCGCTTTCTTCATCTCCTCGGGAGTTCGCAGCGTGGCCGCTGCCACGTTGATATGCGTTGACGGAAGAATTGCCACCCCCACCGCTTCGTTAGCGGATTGCGCCCTGGCAACGGCGACCTCCAACAGAAATATCCCCAAACATACCAACCCCAATATCAACCCATACGTCTTGCAACTCGATATATAGGTTTCCTGAATCATTTGTGGATATGAGTGGCATTCATACTTCGACAGGCTCAGCACGAACGCCACTCAGTCGGAACATTTCATTTAGGAAAACTATATACTGTCGCATTTTTCTCTCTCCTTCGGGAATGATTGTCGTCGAGAAGATCGTATTCAGCCACGCTTTATGAGCTATTTAGCCGCTTCATCTGGGCACCTCCTTTTTCAGCGAGATTCGGCCTTGCTGTTTTTTAGTTTCTCAGTTGGTGACATGAGCAAGGGGAGTGCCAGAGAACCGTGGAG
>JABFSC010000416.1 GCA_013140885.1 Deltaproteobacteria bacterium
ATCTTACGGGGAACGGTGGAATCGCAGTCCGACGGGTTCGCCGAGATCAAGGTCGCCGCCGGTAAACGTATCGCGGCGGCCTCACCATTCCCGATCGGCACCGAAGTGACGCTCTGCCTCCGCCCAGAAGAGGTGAGGTTACTCGCTCCCCTTGAACACAGAGGGCACGAACAGCCGTCCAGCGCGCGCAATCATGTTCTCGCGCATGTGACGAGAATCATTCCCTGGGGATTGGCCTACAAGATTCACCTGGACTGCGGCTTTCCGTTGGTGGCGTTTGTGACGCGCCCCTCACTCGAAGTGCTCCATTTGCACGTCGGCGCAACCGTGCTCGCGACGTTTAAGGCCACGGCGGTGCATGTGCTTCAGCGCTGAAGGAACGAAGAAAGTCAAAAGGCAAAAATCAAAGGGCAAAAGTCAAAAGTGGGAAGTCGCAGAACCGACGATTCGCCGGAGGGGCTCTTCCTTTCTCATGGGTAACCCCCTAAAAAGGCGGGGTTCAGCAGAAACGGAAGAGGAGGATACGGTTGATTTCCACTCATTTGCTCGGTGCGCTCGGCCCAACGATGCTCGCGGTTGGGAATGTCGCTTCAGGGACGGTGATGAGCCTCTTTGCTCAATCCGGGACCATGGTGCAGGCGGTATTGCTGGTGTTGATCATTTTCTCGATCAGCAGTTGGGGCATTATCTTTTATAAAATTTACCAACTCCGCCAAGCGCATGCGGCGTCGCAGTCGTTCGCCACGCTGTTTCGCGGTACGAAGGATTTCGCCACGCTCGCGGGCGCGAACATGAACGCGCCGAGTAGTCCATTGGCGCGGATCTTCGCCACCGGCTACCAGGAATTCTCCCAATGGCGACAGACCGCCACGCAGGCCACACCAACGGAACATCGCGCGTCCGCCAATTTGGAAAATCTCGAATTGACCCTGCGACGCGCCGTGCGCGAGCAGATGACCTGGCTCGAACGCACGCTCACGTTTCTCGCCACCACCGCGAGTACCACGCCGTTCATCGGTCTGTTCGGCACCGTCTGGGGGATTATGAATGCCTTCCAGGGGCTCAGCACCGCGCAGTCCGCGACCATTCAAGCCGTAGCTCCGGGTATCGCCGAAGCGCTGGTCACGACCGCCGTGGGGCTGCTCGCCGCTATTCCCGCGGTGATGGCCTACAACCATTTCATCCGCCAAGTGCAAGTATTGACGGCGGAGATGGACGGGTTCTCGGCGGAATTGCTGTCTCGGGTGCGCTGGTCACTGCAAGACGGACCGCAATCTGCTCCCGGAGGGGCTTCCCATGCCGTCCGATAATGCGCGCAATCCGGTGCCGGTCATCGCGCAGATTAACGTCACCCCGCTGGTGGACGTGATGTTGGTGTTGTTGGTCATCCTGATGATTACCGCGCCAATGTTGCAGCAAGGGGTAAGTGTCAACTTGCCGCAAGCCACGACGACCCCGCTCACCACTCAGGATACCGAAGCGAGTGTGACGATCACGGCGGATGGCAAGATTCATCTCAATGACGCGGTGGTTTCGGCTGAGGACCTCCAGCAGCAGCTCAAGGCGCTGGCCCAGGCCAATCCCGGCCAAGCGGTCCGCTTTCGCGCCGATAAAACGGTGCCATATGGTCTGGTCGCCGAGATCATGGCCACGGTGCGCAACGCTGGGATCGCGAAGATTGGCATGGTCACCATTCCCCGCCAAGGGTAGGAAGCGGCCGCCGTCCCGCCGTCTCGGCTTTCACAACAACAGAAATCAAATCGCAAACGTCTCCTCGTGAACACGATGGGTATTGAAAGGACTGGGGCATGGAACTGATTCGACACGACATTAACGTGGATTTTGTGGGCAAGCGGCAGTTTTTCGTTTTGTTGTCGGTCGGCATCAACCTACTGAGTATCATCTTGTTACTCACCTGGGGATTTAACTACGGCGTGGACTTCGCGGGCGGCACGGTGGTCGAAGCACGCTTCCAGCAGGCGACAACACCCAAAGCGGTTGAGGAGTCGGTGGCCAATCTCGCACTCGAAGACCTGACCATTCAAGACCTGGGTGGGGACAGCAAAACCTATCTGCTGCGCTTCAAGCAAGGCGAGCAAAACATTGATACCGCCAGCACCACGGTGCGCACCGCGCTCAGCGAAGCATTCAAGGACACGGTCGAGATTCTGCGGGTCGAGGCGGTCGGCGCGAAAGTCAGTGGTCGGCTACGACAACAGGGCTTTTTGGCGGTGACTTTCGCCACGCTCTTCATGGGGTTGTACATCACGTTCCGCTTCGAGTGGCGCTTCGGCGTGGGAGCGGTAATCGCGTTGATCCATGACGTGTTGGTGGTGACCGGCGCGTTAATTCTGACCCAGACGCCTTTCGATCTGACGGTGTTGGCCGCACTGTTGACGGTGGTGGGCTTCTCGGTGCATGACACGATCATCGTGTCGGACCGGGTGCGTGAGAATCTCCGGAAAATCCGTCGCGCCAATCTCGCTGAAGTGATCAATCGCAGTATCAACGAGACGCTGAGCCGGACGGTCATCACCTCGGGCACGGCGTTGATGGTGTTGCTGGCGCTCTATGTGATCGGCGGCCATGTGATCCGCCCCTTCGCGTTGACTATGATCGTGGGGTTTATCACGGGCACGTATTCGTCCGTGTACATTGCGGCGCCGGTGGTGCTGTATTTCGAGCGCAGCCTCACGCCGCAGAGAAAGGTGGCGTAAAAAAAGAAACGGAGAATCGGGGAAACGGGGAAACGGCGACGGAAGAAAATCCGCGACCCTCTTCTCCGATTCTCCCCGTCCCCGTTTCCCCATTCCCACGCCTTGACCTTTCCCCGGCAAGCGGGGTAGTCTCCTGCCTGTCCGTAGCGACGGAAGAGGAGTTCCCGCCCCGTATGAAGACTATCGTACTGATCAAACAGGTGCCCGTGGTATCGGCGATGAAGCTGGACCCGGAGACCAAAGCCCTGAAACGTGAAGGTGTCCCGTCCGAAGTCAGCTCCTTCGATATTCGTGCCTTACTGAAAGCGGTCGAGTTGCGCGCCACGCATGGTGGTGAAGTCGTCGTAATGACGATGGGGCCGCCACAGGCACGAGCGGGGTTGGAACACTGCCTGGCACTGGGCGCGGACCGCGCGTTGTTACTCACTGATCGTGCATTCGCTGGAGCCGATACGCTCGCCACCGCGCGAGCGCTGGCGTTGGCGCTGAAACGCGAAGGCTACGACCTCGTGTTGTGTGGTCGCCACAGCACCGACGCGGAAACGGGTCAGGTCGGACCGGAAGTCGCGGAACTGCTCAACCTTCCTCAGATCACCGGTGCACGAAAACTGACCATCACCGATAAGACGCTCACGGCGGAACGAGAAACCGACAGTGGCTTCGAGACCGTGACTTGCGCGCTCCCCGCTGTTCTTTCCGCCACCGAAGACCTCGCGCACGAAAAATTCCCTAACAAAGCCGATAAAGAAAAAGCCAAGGACAAGCCGATTCAAGAAATCACGGCGAGTGAGCTTTCTTCCGATCTCGCGCAGTTTGGCGCGGCCGGGTCGCCCACGTGGGTCGAATCGGTCCAAACCGTGGAAGTCGCGCGCGAGAAGAAAATCCTTGAAGGGGACCTCCCGACGCAAGTCCAGACCTTGGTGCACGCGCTGCTCGACCGTGGCCTCTTCGGCACCTGGAAGGGTGACGACGCCGACCATGCTGGTGGACCAGCGACGAGAACCGCGACTGGTGGCAAGTCGGTGTGGGTCGTGGCGGAAACCTTGGGCTCGGCGTTGCGACCCGTAACGCTTGAATTGCTTGGCAAGGCGGGAGAACTCTCCGCTAAGTATGGCGGTGAAGTTGGCGTATTACTGATGGGCCGTGATGGCCAGCAGCACGTCAGCACGCTCGCTGCCCACGGTGCCGATGTCATCTATCTGGCCGACGATCCACGTCTCGCCCCTTATACCACCGAGATTCATACGGCGGTGATGGCACAGGCGATCACGACACACAAACCTGGAGTGGTGCTGTTGAGCTCGACCGCGATTGGGCGTGACCTCGCGCCACGAGTGGCCGCACGGCTGGAACTCGGACTGACTGGTGACTGCGTCGATTTAGATGTCAACGCGCAAGGCCAACTCCTGCAATACAAACCCGCCTTTGGTGGCAACATCGTCGCGCCGATTCTCTCGCGCACCACACCGGAGATGGCCACGGTGCGCCCTGGCATGCTGAAGAAGGCACAACCAGCAGCAGGTCGCCAAGCTCGTGTAGAACGCCTGCCACTTGATGCCACCATCACCAGTCGCGTGACGGTCGTGTCACAAACTGGCGAGGATGCGGGCAAGGCCGCCGCGCTCGACTCGGCGGAGATTGCGATTGGCATCGGCAAAGGCATTGGTGGCACCGCGAATTTCCCGGTGATCGAACAACTCGCCGACGTGCTGGGCGGGGCTCCACTGGCGGCCACGCGTGACATTGTCGATTTAGGCTGGATTCATCGGCAACATCAGGTTGGGCTCACCGGTCGCGCGATCTCCCCGAAGCTCTATTTCGCCATTGGTATCCGCGGCGCGTTCGAGCACACGGTTGGCATTCGGCGCGCGGGAACCATCGTGGCGATTAACAAAAATGCCAAAGCCCTTATTTTCCAGAACGCGGATTTCGGTATCGTTGGGGACTATGCCGAGGTCGTGCCGCTGCTGACGGCGGCTTTACAGGCCGCGAAAAAGAACCGGGGATAAAAAGTCAAAAGTCAAAAGTCAAAAAAAAGGACGTGGCCTTTGCTCTTTTCGATTACGTTTCACGTTTTACGTATTACGTTCCATTCCGAATAAGGAGGTGTCCAATGCCTGCGGTGGGGAACTCAGGCTATTCTCTCCTCGAAATTCTTGTCGCCTTGTCCATTTTTTCCATTGTCTCCGTGGCGCTCACCACGAGCATCACGTCGGGCATCAAAATCAATCACGCTAGTGAACGATTGACCCAAGCCACGGTCCTCGCCCACGATACCCTCGAAACACTGAGTGCCCGCCCTGCCCTACGCGTAAGCGGCTCAGATACTCCACAGACTGGATTCACCCGCACTTGGACCGTGACGCCTGATGCCCCTCAGCCCGGCGTCTCTCAGCTTGACGTCACCGTCACCTGGACCGATTACCAACCCCGCACGATTACTCTCAGCACGGTGCTGAATGACTGAATCCGAACAGCATACGCCGTTGCCATCACGTGGCTTCAGCGCGCTCGAACTCATGGTGGTGCTGGGCGTCGCGGGCATTTTCAGTCTTGTCCTCTACTCTTTTTATCACTTCCATACCTACGCCTTGAAAGCGCAAGACATCGCGGTGGGACTGCGCGAAGGCAGCCGTCTGGCGCTCGACTTTCTGGTGCGCGAGGTTCCACTCGCTGGCGCGCGGCCCGTGCGGGAAAGCCCGTGTGAAGGATTCGAACGACTCACCCAAGCAACCGATCAACGGCTGGCTTTTCAGTACGATTATCGCGCGAATAGCGCCGGGTCGCCTCCCGATGGCTGCCCAGACGATCCCAACGAACGCATTGTCTACCTGTATGACAGTGATGCTCAGGTGCTCAAACGCGGCACTGGTGGCGGCGCACCACAGCCGCTCATCAACGATGTACCCCCAGACGGTTTTCTCATCCAGTATTTTGATCGTGACGGCATCAACCTGGGCGCTTCGTTGACAGCGGCGCAACGTGAAGCAGTGACCTCTCTCGTTGTGACGGTCCGCACGAGTAAGCCCCATCCCAATCCCACGGTCGCCACGCCACTCACGTCGGAATTGCGTTCCACGATTTTCCTGCCCAATCCACCGAGATAACCACGATGCCTTCTCACCCGCGCTTCCCTTCTTCCGAAGCTGGCTTTGTCCTGATTCCCGTCTTGCTCTTCACCACGCTCCTTTTTCTCCTCGGCATGTCGACCCTCTCTTCCACCGGCACCGATCTGCGCACCACCCGCAACCGACAAAGTGGGATCGAAGCCCTGTGGATCGCGCGCGCCGGTACGGAAATCGGGAAAAATTGGCTCGAACAAAATCTGCTCACGACGCCACTCCCTGTGACGCTGGGACCAACCCCATTCGGCAATGGCACCTACACGGTTGATATCGAGGACATGGGCAACAACACCTATCGCATCACCGCGCTCGCCAACGGGCTGGAAGGCTCACAGCAGGAGGTTGAGGAAATCGTCCGACTGCCGCATCTGCCTCCGCTTGGGGTGATTCTCAATGAAGGGGACGGTCTGCATCCTGATTTTCAGGATGCCAGTGATGGCGGCCCTGGGCATCGGATTCCGGCGTTCTCCATAGATGGACGCAATCACGCGCCTGATGGTACGCTGTCCGAGATGTGTCCAGCGGTCGCGCCGTATGCGGTCACGCAAGCGACCGCGCGGGGAGACCTGCTCACGGCCTGGTATGTGCTCAAACGCGAAATCGTGACGCGCGCGAACGCCTATTGTCAGGCTGACGGTGGGAGTACCGGGGGTGGGGTCTGTACTCCTGGGTTGTCGTGGATACGAGGAAGCGGAGCCTTGCCCCTCCTGACGAATGGCGCATGTGTCGCGGCTGACCCTTCTTGTTTCGTGAATCTGGACCTGTCCGCCGCGGCCTTGCGCGCAACGGAACAGCCACCAGAAGACCACCTGCCTCCGCCACCGCAAGATCGTGGCCCGTTCGCCCCCACAGTGTCGGCGACCTTGCCGTTCGCGCGGTTATTAACGGCCAGCGAGCAATCAACTGTCCACGCCACGCTGGATGAGGCGCTCCAGCGGATCGCGGAAATTCCCGAAGAGAAGAAGTTGACGATCTCCGCAAGTCTGACAAGCGGAACTCACACCTACGGGACCCTGGAACAGCCGCGTCTCACGGTGCTTGAGGATGGGAGCGACGCGCTCGACATCAGTGGTGGAGCCGTGGTCAATGGCGCGGGCCTCCTGCTGATTCCGCGTGTGCTGCACTTGCGCCAGGCGACGCTGAACTGGCAAGGGCTCGTCGTGATTGTGGGCGATGGCGATCTACGCGCGAGCGACCCGGCGGTCTGTGGGCAAATCGTTGGCGGGATTGTCCTGCGCGATGATGCCGCGGGAGACCGCAAACTCGATCTTGATATGGTGCAGCACCCCGGCAGTTGTAGTCCGTTCGCGGTGAATTACAGCTGCGAGGCGATCACCCGCG
>JABFSC010000715.1 GCA_013140885.1 Deltaproteobacteria bacterium
TATGCCACGGCAGCGCACCCAAGATGTCGTGCACGTGGTGATGACCGATCATCTGATTCGTCGGCAGCCTGGTGGCCCGGAATTAGTCGCCTCCTTGGCGGAGAGTGATCCGACGCTGACGGGGGTGGAATTGCTCGACACGCCGCACGCGCCCACGGGCACGCAGGCGGAGATCTACCGGACCGCCGCCGTGGTGCAAGCCAGTGGTGCCACCAATGCGCTTGAGCGGTTACAGAAGCTACTGGCACCCGACCGTCCGCTGGAAGTCGTACCGCTGTTGATCCTGGCGGAACGACAGCTCACGACCCGTCGCTTCGCCGAGGCCGAACGCACCTTAACGCGCATCCTTGATGCGCATCCCGCCCGCCCACTGGCGCAAGAATGGCTGGGCATCGCGCAAATGGGAGTGGGCAAATCCAAGGAGGCGATTGCACGGATTCGGCAAGCGCTGCAACGGAATCCAGAGCGGGCGGAAGCGCAATTCAATTTGGGGTTACTGTTGAGTGGTGAAAAGCAGTGGGACGAGGCGCTTGCCCATTTAACAAAGGCGACGACCTTACGCGCGAATTTTGTCCCGGCGTGGTTCCACTTGGGACGGGTGCATGCCGAACACGAGCGGCTGGATGAGGCGGTACGCTGTTATCAGCGGGCGTTGGCGATTGATCCGACGCATACACGGGCGTATGTGGAACTCGGAAAAATCCTCCGCCAACAAGGGCAGCAAGCGGAAGCGTTACGCTACTGGCGGCATGGGGAGAAGGTGGCGACGCAGCCGGCGGTGATCGCCAAGCTGCTCAAGTAGTCCGTAAACTTCATCTGATACCGCCGTATTCTCTCGCCCCTCCGGGGCTAGTGAATTTAGAGACCTTGTTTCCCAGTTCTGACGCCCTGGGCTAATTTCTTGCGCCCCTCCTGGGCTTTTGCTATGCCCACTTCCACTAAGGGACAGATGCGTTTCGCACGTCCTGTCTTCCATTTTTGACTTTTGATTTTTGCCTTTTGATTTGCCCCGCTACTTCTTCTTCTCCGCCACCGGGGGTCGACACGGGCTGCCTTTCTCGTAGCGTGCGAGTTCGGTTTTGAGCCGTTTGAGCACTTCCGCGCCCTTCTCCTTCTGCTCGGTCGCTTTCTCGATCTGTTTCTCCGCCGCCGTCACTAACTGTTGTTGCCACTTGGCGGCTTCTTGGCATTGGCCGGATTCCGCGAATGCTAAGACCACTGTCTCCGCATGTTGCATCGAATTCGCCGCTTTGAACACGCGCTGGGCGAGGTCCAACGCGCGCTTCCCGTCACGCAGGGTCGGGTCGGGACAGGCCGCCAACAATCGCGCCAGCGCGGAGGCGGTTATGCCACGGTCGGGAAACCGCTGATGGGCGTCTTCGAGTCGCTTCCGCGCTTCAATAAAATAGCCGCGTTGCACCAGGAGATCGGCGGTCCATCGCAACACCGTTTCGTCGCTTGGGTCGAGATCCGCAGCCTTCATCGCGTGAATAAGCGCGTCATCCACTTCGCCTTGTTGACGGAGCGCGTTGGCGAGTTGGACATGCGTCTGACGATCGGTGGGGTCGGTCACCAAGGCCGCGCGAAAATGGCGGATCGCGTCGGGCCGTCCCTCCGGCTTTTGGAGCAACAGGACCGCGAGATTGTAATGCGCCGCGCCATTGAGCGGTTGCAGGCGAAGTGCTTCTTGGAGTTGCTGCACGGCGGGCGTGCCTTGTCCGAGCTGCACGAGCGCCGCGGCGAGATTGACCCGCGCGGTGACACTTTGCGGTTCCGCTTCGGTGGCTTTGGTGAATTGGGCGGCGGCGTCGTCATAGCGGCCAGCCTGAAACGCGAGACGGCCCCGCAGAATGGCGATCCGTTCCCCGCGCACCAGCGCTTCGAGTTGCTCGGTCAAGTCGTCGACGACCTTGATGCCCACCGTGCCGCGTTGGTCGAGATGGGTCTTGGCTTTCTCCGGCTGGTTCAGCTTTTGATAGGCGGTGGATAACTCATAGTGCAGACGATTGGCGGCTGGAACGAGCGCGAGCGCGGCCTCGAAGTGTTTCACCGCGTCCTGGTGCTGTCCCTGCATAGTGGTCACTTGTCCGAGCCCTTCATGCGCCGCCGCGGCGTTTGGGTTGAGCGTCAAGGCGCGCGCGAACAGCTCTTGCGCCTTGACCGCGTCGTTGGTCTCCAGGCGCGCGCGGCCTTGGCGGATCAAACAGGCCACGTCATCGGCTTGAGCGGCGCACGCCGCCTCATAGTCCGCGAGGGCTTCGGGGAGTTTGCCCTGTTGCCGAAGAATATCCGCGCGAGCATAGCGCCACGAAAAATTCTGGGGAGCGAGTTGGAGCGCGTTGTCATAACAGAGGAGCGCGGCCTCGAACAGTTGATACGCATGATACAACTGCCCCATCATGCCGTAGGACTCACTCAGCTCTTGTGGGGCAAGGTCCTTGTTCGTGAGCGCGGTACTCAACGATTCGTATGCGGCTTTCAGTTGGTCCGCCACGGTGGGCTCAAGTCCCGAGAGATTTGGTGGCGGCACCAGCTTGAGGTCGGGGGCCGCCGCAGTCGGCGTGGGGGCCAGTGCGGTCGATGGTGGAGCCTGTGCCGGTTGTGATGGAGAAGCCGGTGGTTGTGCCGTGCTCGGTTGTGGTGCGGGTGGCGCGGGTGCGGGGGGTGGTGCTGGCGCCGGCGTATCGTCCTTGGTGCAGGCCCATAAGAGACAGAGCAATAGAACGCCGAATACGCGAGAAGCATGTGAAAAAAGTGTCATAGCTTATGTCCAAAGTCTAAAGTCCAAGGTCTAAAGTCGAATGTAGCGGGTACCCAGCCAAAGCGCCGCCGCTGGCGGCGCACTCCATAGCCAGAGGGTGCGATTCGTGCACCAACAAATCCCAAATCCCAAATCGTAAATCTTCATTTCCCCGTCCCTTGCCGCAACATCGTATACCGATCAATCGCCACCTCCGCCCATGACTCAATCTGTCCATCCGGCCAGTGAACACGGACAGCTTTCACCGCCGCCTCGGCTCCCAAGCCAACGAGGACACGGGCATCACTCGCCGACGCATAACTGCCATCCGTTTGCACTCGTCGCCAGAGTGACGGCTTGCCCTCACGCACCACTTCCACGCGGGCGCCAAGCATGTCGCGTTGTCCCTTGGCGCCAACCACGCGCACTCCGATCCAATGGTGCCGAGTGCCCACCTGATTGAGGAACAGACGCGCCAGGCCGTTACTGTTGAGGACCAAGACATCGGTATCGCCATCATTATCCACATCGCCAAAGGCCGCGCCCCGGCTGACCTCCGGCACGGTCAACGCCGGGCCCGCTTGCGCGGACACATCGACCAGGCGTTGGCCCTCGTGCCCACGCAGGAGTTGTTTCGGTTGCCTGAGCGGATAGCGGTCGCCCTGTCGGGCCGCGTCCGGTAAGGTGCGCACCGCGCCATTAACGATCAACAGGTCGAGCCAGCCGTCATTGTCATAATCCATCCACTTACCGCCAAAGCCGGTATAGCGCCCCGTGGTCGTGGTGAGCCCAATCTGAATCGTCCGGTCCGTGAACAGCCCGTTGCCCAGATTCGTGTAGAACGTATTCGTCTCGTCCATCAGATGCGTCATCACCAAGTCGTCATCGCCATCGCCATCGAAATCTCCGGCGTCCACTCCCATGCTCGCTTCCGGCATGCCCATGCGATTCACCGCGCACCCGGCCCACAGGGCTTCGTCCTTAAAGGTCCCGTTCTTCTGATTGATCCACAGGAAGTTGGGATCGCCATCGTTCGCGACATAGAGATCAACCCAGCCGTCATTGTTGAGGTCGCTCGCGACGACGCCAAGACCAGCCCACTTCGCACTCTGGATACCCGACGGTTGGGACACATCGGCGAATGTCCCATCGCCATTGTTATGGAACAACCGGTCCGGGAGCGGCGCGAAAGCATCCGGTCCACAATAATCGCGGGCGCTGCTTTTCGCGTAGCAGAGCGGCGGCTTCGCCACGTTCACATCCACGTATTGCGTAACATAGAGATCGAGCCAGCCGTCGCGATCGTAATCGAAAAAGGTGGCACTCACCGCCCATTGGAGTGGCGGTCCGGCGATTGATGCCGACGCATTACGGAACGTCCCATCCCCATTATTCCGCCAGAGTTGTCCGGGGCCGGCGCTGGTCAGATAGAGGTCGAGCCAGCCATCGTTGTTGATGTCACCAACGGCGACCCCCATGCCGTATCCGTCAGCCACGATCTTGCTGGCTGCGGTCACGTCAGTGAACCGTACCCGGCGCGTGCCATCAGCGGCAACCGTCAACTCATTGCGGTAGAGCCGCGCCATCGGGGGTTGGGCACCTGTCCACGGAACGAGCGCGTCCGCTGATGGCTTGCCTTTGCCCAGGAATGTTCCCTGCACCAAGAGCGCGTCCAGATCACCGTCATTATCGTAATCGAAGAGCGCGGCTCCCGACCCCATGATTTCGAGGAGGGACAAATCGCCAGTCATGCCATTGAAATGGGTGAAGGTGAGCCCCACCTCGGCGCTGACTTCAATAAAGAGCGGCGACTCCTGGGCGTGGCCGAATACGGGGACCAATACCAAGGCGTTCAGGAAAAAGAGAAGAGCGATCCATTGCGGATTGCGGATTGCGGATTGCGGAAGATATCGCGGATGGTGGGGGAGTATAGGAGGCACGGTGGCTGGCATGGATAGGGGGCAGGCTGTTGTTTGTCAACGCCCGTTCGCGGGCATTCGTCTATGGTAGGCATTCGTCATGCGTGGTTGACCGTGGGCGTCTCAGGCGGCATCCTCGCTCCTCAGTCCTTCGGAAAAAGGAAGTGACAATGCGGAAGAGAAAAAGTCGATTGGCTTGGTGCGGAGCAGTAGCGGTGGTGGGGCTTCTTGGCATAAGAACCCCCTCGATCAGTGTCGCCGATCAGGTCATCGCGGACGATTTGGTCGTGCAAGGCAAAACCTGCTCCGGTACCGGCTGCGTCAATACCGAAATTTTTGGCCTCGAGAATATGCTCCTCAAGCAGCCGAACAATCGCATTCGTTTTGATGATACGAGTATCGCGGTTGGGGACCCGGCGAATGATTGGCAAATCACCGTGAACGACAATGTGTCCGGCGGGTTGAATCGATTTTCCATTGACGACCTGACCGGGGCGAAGACTCCGTTCACCATCCTCGCGGGCGCGCCCAATAGCGCGATTTTCGTCAATAGTCTTGGCGATGTCGGGTTCGGCACCGCCACGCCGGTGGTGGAACTGCACGTCATGGACAGTAACACGCCCCACCTCCGTCTGGAGCAAGATGGCACGGGCGGATTTTCGCCTCGCGCGTGGGATATGGGAGCGAACGAAAGCTACCTCTTTATCCGTGATTTCACCAGCGACACTTTTCCCTTTCGCATTCTCGCTGGCGCGCCGGATCATAGTCTCCATATTGCTAGCAATGGCCGAGTGGGGTTAGGCACTGATGCTCCCGAGGCCACCCTCCATATCAATGGCGGAAGTACTCAGGATGTCTTCAGCGGGGTAGGCCCAGACCCCGCCGGCAATAGCGGAACCGGCGCCTTGAATTTCGGGTACTCTGGATCAACCTTTGGCTCAGGGTCGGGTTTCTTCAACGTCCGTCCTACCACGGGGGCCATCGCTCCAAATCCCTCCCTGCGCTTTGGGACAGGCAATACTCAACGAATGATTATCACCAATCTCGGGCGTGTCGGGATCGGCACCACAGCGCCGGCGGATCTTCTCCACGTCAATGGTGGCAACATCCGCGTCCAAGGCGGCTCCTTCATTGATGATGGCACGACCCTCAACGTCCCGGACTACGTGTTCGAGCCCACATATAAGTTGCTGCCTTTGCCTGAGTTAGCCGCTTATGTGGAAAAGGAAAAACATCTGCCGGAAATTCCCTCCGCTCAGGAGATTCAGGAGCGCGGAATAAACCTCGGCGAGATGCAACTCCGCCTGCTCAAGAAGGTGGAAGAGTTGACGCTCTATACGATTCAACAAGCAGAACAGTTGCGGCAACAAGCCCAAATGATCCAGGCTCAGCAACAAGCGCTGACCATCCAACAACAGATGATCACCGAACTGCACGAGCGCCAAACGCGGATGGAAAGACAATTCGCCAGCATCCCCTAACGGGCTGGCTTCGCCTCCCCCCTCATTTTTGCTTTGTCCCAAGAAATTTCGTAGTATCGTCCTGTCGGTTGGTCTGGTTCCAATTTTTACTTGCCCATATCGGGCAGAAGGAGTCCTTATGCGTATACAGGTGCGGTGTCTCCTCCGTCGAGGAGCAATGCTCACAGCGCTCGCCGGCATGCTGGCGGGCACGGCGGGACTAGCGACAGCACAGCCGGTCGCTACGACAACGATTAACCCAGCGCTGATCGTCTGGCATCCCTTAGTGCAGAATTATGAAAGCATCACCTTGCGGGTCTCTACCCCCGATGGCGAGGTCATCAGTCATGACTTTGTCGGGAATCAGCCCGTAACGCTGTCCGCTCCGTCGGACGATGGCACCTACACCTACGAGCTGCGGGTCACCCCAGTGATTGACGCGGGCGTGAAGCGCTCGTTGGCGGCCGCGCGCGCGCAGGGCAATGATGAAGCCGTGGCAAGGGACTTTCGCAAACGCAAACTCATCCCCAGCAGTGAACTAACACAAAGTGGGGGATTCACGGTGGTGGGCGGCAAGTTGATCGTGCCCTCGGAAGAGAAATAACGTCGCACGCGACTTCAAGACTGACGAATACGCGAGTGAACTACCCAAATCGATACGGAGAAACACCCATGCGAAACATCCTGTCACGACCTCTTCCTCGTCTTCGTACCCTGGCCTCGTTGTGCGCGGGTCTGGGCTTGCTGTTCCTGCCCCAGATGAGTATTGCCGATGAGGTCATCCCCGACGACCTCATCGTGCAAGGCAGCACCTGCACCGGCTTTGATTGTGTCAACGGCGAAAGTTTTGGCTTCGATACCATCCGCTTGAAAGAGAACAACCTGCGCATCAAATTTGAAGATACTAGTACAGGCGCGGGCTTTCCAACGAACGACTGGCAACTGACCGCCAACGATTCGGCCAGTGGCGGAGCCAGCAAGTTTTCCATTGAAGATATTACGGGTGCCAAGGTACCGTTCACCATC
>JABFSC010000693.1 GCA_013140885.1 Deltaproteobacteria bacterium
CCTCCCTTTAGTCAGATCGGAATTGTTCTGATCTTCATCAGAACTCACCGACTGGGTAATAACGACCAATTTCCTGGACCCACCTGCATGGCTCCATTCCCAAGGTCTCGGATTTATCTGGACGCGAACAGCGCTTGGTCTGGACGGACACCAATCCGTTCGAGCGCGAGCGCGAATATCCGGGGATCAGGCTTCTCGACGCCCACATCGTGAGAATCAATCACAGTGTCAAACAGCTTCGCGATGCCGCACTTCTCAAGGATCGCACCAATGCGGCCATCGGCATTGGAAATGACACCCAATGTCAGACCTTGAGCCCGCAAGCTGCTGAGCACTTTTGGTGTAGACGGCAGCATCTTGCGCCACAGGTTGTCTTGCTTATGGGCAGCATCGAAGTGCTCAATCAGGCGAGTCGCCAGCGTGGGTTCAACGCCAAGCTGCTCAAGCAGCACGGTAAAATAGGGCCGACGGCGCGTCTCGTCGGTACCCGCTGCGGCGGTGTCCGCCACCGCTCCGAGCAGCCGCCGATCAATCTCGGCTTTGGCGGCATATTCAGCGAGCCGAATGGCGCGCACGGAAGTCCCGATCCCAGCACGGCGCAACTCCCGCACAAGAAACGCGTAGTCCAGATAGACCAGCGTCCCACCGGCGTCGAAGAGAATAGTCCTCATCTTGCTTTTGGCAGCCCCAACACCCGCTCGCCCACGATGCCGTGTTGAATTTCATTGGTCCCAGCGGCGATCGTGCCCGCGCGGGCCCCGAGCATCCGATACGCCCATCGCGCTTGATCGACCGCGAATAGCGAGCCTTTTTCGAGAATGGCATAAGGACCGAGTAACTCCATCGCGAACGTACAGACGCGCAGGTTCAACTCGGTCGAGGTAATCTTCGAGAACGACCCTTCTGGTCCCGGCGGCATCCCCTTGAGCTGGCGAGTCAGACGACGCAGGTCGTTATACTTGATCGCCTGCGCTTCGATGGCGAACTGCGCCAGTTGTTGGCGCACGGAGGTATCCTCAATCGCCGGGCGACCATTCAGTTCCATACGACGGGCCACATCGTATAGTTGCGGGAGGGTTTTCTCGAAGCGATAGAAATTACTGGTCGAGACACGCTCGAACATCAGCGTCGTCACCGCCACCATCCAGCCACGGTTCAGCTCACCCACCAGGTTTTTCTTCGGGACTCGAACATCCTCGAAGAAAACTTCGTTAAACTCGGAATCGCCATTGATCTGTGTCAGTGGGCGGACGGTAATGCCAGGGCTGTGCATATCCACCAGCAAATAACTAATCCCCTGATGCTTGGGCGCGTTGGGGTCGGTGCGCACCAACAGAAAAATCCAATCTGAATACTGCGCCCAACTGGTCCACACTTTTTGTCCATTGACGACGAAGTGGTCCCCGTCCTCCACCGCGCGGGTTTGCAGTGCCGCCAAATCAGAGCCCGCGCCAGGTTCCGAGTATCCCTGGCACCAAATCTCATCAGCGGGCAGCACCGTCGGCAGATAGCGCTGCTTCTGTTCTTCCGTTCCCCAGTGCATCAGCGTCGGACCGAGGAGCGAGATGCCACTCATGTTGACCCCGGAGGAGACACCGAGACGACCCAGTTCTTCATTGAAGATAGCTTGCTCGATCACCGACGCGCCACGGCCACCATATTCTTTTGGCCACCAAAGACCGATCCAGCCACCAGCATGGAGTTTCTTATGCCACGTCTTTTGCCGCTCCCAGCGTTCATGCGGGACAAGGTCCTCGTCCCCTCCTGCACGAAGATCAGTGGGCACGTTTGCCTCAAGCCAGATCTTCACTTCCTGGCGGAATTGTTCTTCAGTTGGAGAATACCGAAAATCCATACCCCCTCCTTACTTTCCAAAGTCTCAAGTCCAAAGTCCAAGGTCCAAAGTCTCAGGTCCAAAGTCATGGAGTTTGGACTTTCAGTTCTCACTCCGGTCCGCTTAGTCTTCATTTTTGCCTTTTGACTTTTGCCTTTCCTGGGTCCTCAGCTCTTATACTACGGTCCACTCCGACGACAAGAGCCGCAAGCCGCGCCGTGCCTTGCGCCCTAGCAGGTCGGTCGGTACAAGGAGGCAATCATCAACAAGTGTGATCGCGTGACGTTTCACCCTTTTCAGAAAGGCTCTCTCATGGATTTTGCTTTCACCGAAGATCAACTCCTGCTCCAACAAACCCTCCGTCAATATGCCAAGGAGAAACTCCTGCCCAACTACGCCCGGTGGGATCGGGGCGAAAAAGTGAGTCGCACCGAGCTACACGAAGCCGCCAAGCTGGGCGTTTTCGGACTCCGCGTACCCGAAAAATTCGGCGGGCAAGAAGCCGACTATGTCACCTGCGGCATTATGACCGAAGAGTTGTCGCGTGGGGACTTTAATTACAGCTTGTATATCCAGCTTGGGGTCATTGCCTGCGAACTCCTGTCGGGATTTGCCCATCCAGAGGTACAAGCGGAGTGGCTCCCGCGACATGCCACGGGCGATGCCGTGATCGCCTTTGGTCTCACTGAACCGAGCGCGGGCTCCGATGCCGCGAATATCACGACCCGTGCGGTCAAGACGGGTGACGATTACGTCATTTCGGGCGAGAAAGCGTCAATCACGTTCGCCGGTTATGCGGACGCCTGTATCGTCTTCGCGCGCACTAGCGACCAAGGCGCACGTGGCATTTCCGCGTTTCTGGTCCCGCTTGATGGGCCGGGCGTCACTCGTCAGGTCTACAAAACTCCCGGTGAGCGTCTGACACAACGGGGCTCGCTCTTTTTTGATAACGTCCGCGTGCCCGCTCGTAACCGTGTCGGCGGCGAAAGCGGTGGGTTCGCGCAAGCGATGATCGCCTTCGACTTCAATCGCGCCTTGATCGCCCTGGCCTGTGTCGGGGCCGCGCAACAGTCACTCGAAGACACCATCGACTACACCAAGGGACGGCACGTCTTTGGCAAGCCGCTCGCGAAATTCGAGGGCGTCTCGTTCCAAGTCGCTGAATACCTCACGATGGTCGAGGCCGCGCGTCTCATCGCTTACAAATGTTTGTGGTTGAAGGATCAAGGCCAGAAACACACCAAGGAAGCGGCGATGGCGAAATGGCTTGGTCCCAAAACGTCCGCCGAAGCGATTCACGCCTGCCTCATTCTGCATGGGCACTATGGCTACAATATGGATTCACCACTGGAACAACGCTGGCGCGACGTGGTGGGTCTCGAAATCGGCGACGGCACCCCGGAAATCATGAAAGGGGTGATCGCCCGTGAAGCCTTCGGACGCGAATACACCTCGTATCGGGACTGACGCATCGCCTCTTGAATCGCTGTCCTGCTCGGCGCTATCTTGTCCGAGCAATTCCTGTTGGGCCTGGGTGGCCGATTGGCTGGGAAGAAACTCCGCGTGAGTGACTTGCCCTCGCGCGACACACGGCAGTCGAAGGAGGTGGAGGATGTTGCTCAACGATACACGGAATGACCGACAACGATTAGCGTACTTGCTGGCCGGCAGTGTCGAACGGCATACCGGTGCCGGACAATGGACCGGTGCGATGGTTGGGGTCGTTTTTACCGCCGCCCTGGTTCTCCTTATCCTTTGGGCTTTTTTTCGCTTAGGTGTTGGGTAAGTGCTCGCGGAGAGATGCGCGGCAAGGCATCTCTCCGTCTGGGCGATTCCCGCATTCACTCATCAGGACTGGCACGGCGGGTGCCCATCCCCATCCTTATGTGAGCGCTTCCGCGAGCGCGGTACGGAGTGTCGCCAACCCGGCGGGGACATCTTTGCCCAAATGCACCCGAAGGACTCGCCGCTGGCGGTCAGCCAACACCTGGAAATCCCCCCGTGCCTGCGCGGCTTTGACCACACCAAAGGTATAGCGTTGTCCAGCCACCGGTAGTTCAATCGCGTCGTCGCACGTGATCTGAAGAAACACCCCACTGTTTGGCCCTCCTTTGTAGGCTTGGCCGGTAGAGTGCAAGAACCGTGGTCCAAAGCCGACACACGTCGCCACCTGCTTATGATCGCGGATATGCCGCCGCATCGCTTGGAGTAGCGCGAGATGAACCTCGTCCATTTCGAGGTACGCCAGCAGCGCGCAATAGTCTCCAGCGTGAATCCTCTGGAGATGCGCACGGAGATAGCTCGCCAACGAGGGAGCACCCGACAGTGAGGCGCGCAAGGCCGCCGCGTTCTTGTCATCAGTAAAGAGCGCGATCTCCTGTCCTTCATACAACGGCGCTTCCGCTGGCAGCGCACCGGTCTGCTCGTAAGCCGTGGTCAGTTGTCGCGTCTCGACTTTGCTGGCTTCGACATCAGGCTGATTGAAAGGATTGATTCCTAGAATCGCTCCTGCCACCGCCGTAGCGATCTCCCAGCGAAAAAACTCTTGTCCCAGGTCATAGACATCGTTCACGACAATGCGCACGACCGGCTGCCCGGCACGTTCGAGCGCGGCGACGAAGGCATCCTGATCGACATCCGGTGCTGGAGCGAAGCGCACATACACAAACAGTCGATCCGTTCCATACGTTGCTAGAGAGCCCAGTGGCTCCCGATCCACGGGAATGATCCCTTTGCCATCTTTGCCCGTCGATTCCGCGACGAGTTGTTCAAGCCAGGTTCCCAGGTCCGCGATGCGTGGCGAGGCGAGAACAGTCATTTTGTCGCGCCCAGCGTGCGCCGCGACGCCCAGGATCGTGCCCAAAACCACACCGGGATTGTCTTCAAGTGAGGACTCAGGCCCACAGACTTTGACCATCTTGGCGGTCCGGTCAAGAAAGCGTCGCACATCGAGCCCCATCACCGCCGCGGGCACCATGCCAAACGACGACAGAGCGGAATAGCGTCCACCGATACTAGGCACCCCGAAAAAAATCCGGCGAAAGCCGTCGCTCTCCGCGACCTGCTGCATCTTCGAGCCTGGATCGGTGATCGCCACGAACCGTTGACCCGCCTCGTGCGCGCCCACGGTTCGTCGCACCCGCTCGAAAAAATACTGCTTAAAGATATTCGGCTCCAGCGTGCTCCCGGATTTACTGGCGACGATGAACAAGGTGTGCGCAAGGTCGATGCCGCGCTCGGTCGTCATCACCTGGGCCGGATCAGTGGAGTCAAGCACATGCAGGCGTGGGCAGCCCGCTTGCTGACCAAACGCATGGGTCAGCACTTCTGGACACAGACTGGAGCCACCCATGCCAAGCACCAGCGCATGACGAAATCCGGCGGTCCGCGTCTCTTGCGCGAAGTGTTCCAGCTCGGAACAGTGCGCGCGTTGTTCTTCCACGATGCTCAGCCATCCCAACCATTGCCCCTCGTCCGTGCCTGTCCACACGGAAGCATCTCGCGCCCAGAGGCGCTGGATATGCTTTCGCGTTCGCCACTCAGCCAATGATGAATTGACCTGTGTCGTCAGCGCTTCCGGCAGTTGATACGTTTGCCGCCCTACCCGTTCGTTCATAGTGTTCTCCTCGCGCCCGCCTGATTATCACACCGACGCCGCGACAGCACGGCCCGCGACATAGCCCGTCGCCCACGCCCACTGGAAGTTAAACCCACCGATACGGCCATCACAATCGAGGATCTCCCCAACCAGCGAGAGCCCTTTGACCAGGCGAGATTCCATCGTGCGGAAATTGATTTCTTCGAGCGGCACTCCGCCCGCGGTGACTTCCGCGAAGTTCCACCCCCGATCTCGTTCAACCGGCAAAAGGAAATTGGTCAGGCTGTGGACCAGCACGCGCCGTTGCTCGCGCGTCAGTTGACTCAGGATTGCCTCACCCTCAATCCCGCTCCATTGGATAAGGGCTTCAGCAAGACGGTCAGGCAACCGTTCTCCCAATGCTCTGCGTAAAGACACCCGCGAGCGCGCACTCGCGGTCTCAAGCAACCATTTCTCCAGTTGCGGGAAGTCCCGCCCAGGAAAGAAATTGCAGCGGAGTTCCACCGCGTGTCCATGCGCGCGCGCGAGTGTCCAGTGACGGCTCACGTCCATCACCACTGGGCCACTGACACCAAAGTGTGTCCATAAAAGGCTGCCAACCCGGCGGTCCACCACTTTGCCCGTGACAAAGGTCGCGAGTTCCACTGGGAGCGAGATGCCGGCGAGCTGGGCATGAAACATCTTTTCTCGCAACACAAGAGGAACAAGCGCGGGCACCGTCGTCGTCACGCTATGCCCAAGCCGTTTCGCTATGTCCCAGCCACTGCCAACACTACCAGTACGGGGCAACGATTTGCCGCCGGTGGCGAGGATCACGCGGCGCGCATGGTACGTCCCCTGCTCATGCTGGAGAACGAACAGGCCCGACTGTTCAACGGTGAGATCGGAGACTCGATGCTGAGTAAGAATCGGCACAGTGAGTTCGTCGCATCGACGAAGCAAAGCGGCGACCACCGTGCGCGCGCTGTCGGAGACGGGAAACAGCTTCCCGGTTTCTTCTCGTTTAAGTGGCACACCAAGCGCGGCGAACCAACGGACGGTCGCTTGCGCATCGAATGCCGCGAGAATGTTGCGAATGATGGTGCGCGAGCCGTTAAAGTCGTCGGGTCGCACTTCGTCGTGCGTCACATTACAACGTCCACCACCGGAGACCAGAATTTTCGCGCCGATTTTCTTGGCGGAGTCGAGCACCGCGATGTGCAGTGCCCGTTGCCGCTGCGCGGCGGTTTCCGCGGCGAAGATCGCCGTCGCGAGCCCAGCCGCGCCCGCGCCAAGAATGACAAGGTCGTAATCAGGAAGCACGGGCTCTCATAGCACGGGAAGCGCGAAGAGCAGAGCGTGGGGGATGTCCAATGCTGCGGAAAACTTCCTGGGGCGGTTCGATCTCTCAGCTTTGATGCCTACAATCACTTTAGGTGATTTCTCGAAATGAATATCCCGTTTCTGGGTAGCCTGGATGAAGCGGAGCGGAATCCAGGTTCCGCGCAAGCCCCCCGGATTCCGCTCCGCTCCATCAGGGCTACAAGGGATAATTTTTTCCGGAAATCTCCTTATTCCGCACCCGCCGCCTCAAGGGCCTGAGTAATATCGGCAAGCAAGTCCTCCGCGTCTTCACAGCCGGCGCTGAGTCGAATAAATCCCTCGGCGATGGCATCCCCACCCCACCGCGCCCGACGCTCCGCGGTCGTATGAAGACTGCCGAAACTGGTG
>JABFSC010000326.1 GCA_013140885.1 Deltaproteobacteria bacterium
CCAGAATCCCACTAATCACGACCGCGCCGCCGATGAGATGTGGGATGGTGATCGTCTCGTGCAGAAAGAAGTAGGCGATGCCAATCGCCACCACCGGCACCAGATTGAGAAAAATGCCCGCGCGGCTGGGACCCAGCGTGGATACGGCATCGTAGAACCAAAAGTGCGCGAAGGTGCCGAAGATCGTCTGATACGCGATCGCGATCCATGACGCGAGCGAGATGTTCGCCAAGGTCCATTGGTCCCACTCCAACACGAAGCTGGCGAGCAGCAGCCAGCAGGCACCCGCCACGTAGGTATACGTGGTGGCCGCCAGTGGGGAGATGCTCAGCATCAGATGTCGCCCATAAATCGTGTAGGCGCCCCAACTCACCTGGGTGCCTAAGAGAATCAAGTCGCCGAGGTTGTATTGGCTATGGGCGAGGACTTCTAGCGAACCGCGAGTGATAATAATGCCGACGCCGAGGACCGAGAGGACGATGCCGATGAGCGCCGCGGTCGAGAGGCGCTCTCTCAAGAAGATGAACGAGAGCAGCGCCAAAGAGACTGGAGACGCGGCGTTCAAGAGCGCGGCATTGGTGACCGTGGTGAGCCGCAACCCATAGTAACTACAGGCGAGACCCACGACGTACCCAGCGAGCCCCAAGAGCGCGAAGGTGCCAATCAACCGTGGGGACCACGGCACGTGATGCCCTGGGTTCCGCCCCATGTACCAGCGCAGCAGGCAACTGCCGATGGTGAGCCGAATCGCCCCAATGGTTAGGGGTGGGACGCTTTGCAAGGCGATCTTGCCAGTGGGCATCAAGCCCGCCCACACGAACGTGACGAGGAGCAGGAGGAGAAATGCGCGAGTTTCGCGTGCCGTCCGCATAAGAGCGGGCACTGTAGCAGACGGGGAAAAACAGGCTACGGGCGGGCGGAATGAGGAAAATCAAAGGGCAAAAATCAAAAGGCAAAAATACGGAGTCCCCTCTTCTGGATGGGAGATGGCATGAAGGGAGAGGGCTCCGAAAGTTCCCTCTCCCGGCTGGGAGAGGGGGCTTGAGTCAATCTTCCTTCTTCAGGTGCCCACTCTTCTCGCGAAACGCGGGCATGACTTCCTTGGCGAACAGCCGCACGCCTTCACGGTCGTACAATCCAGGACGGCGCAGATTGATGATGAAGTGCGTCACCCCGGCGTCGATGTAAGTTTGCAACTGTTTGCGAATTTCAGCGGGATCGCCAATCAAGATACTCCTGTGTGCCTCTTCGACGGTGATCTTGCGGAGGTCCGCGAGTCTCTCCAAGAGACTCTGCGCGGAAGCCGGATCAGCCTTGATATAGAGTGGCGTCACATAGGAGCGTTCGATCTCGGCGCAATTGCGCCCGACTTTCTCGCACGCCTTCTCCAAAATTTTATTCTTCTCGGCGATTTTGTCCGGTTCCAAGTTCGGGATATTCCACATCTGGGCATAGCGCGCGACCAGCGGCAGGATGCGCTTCTCACCGATGCCACCGATCATAATGGGTGGGTAGGGTTTCTGTATCGGTTTGGGCATGAACGGCGCATCGACGAGGCTGTAGTATTCCCCCTTGAACGACACGGGAGAGGTGCTACTCCACAATTTCGTCATCACTTCGAGTGCCTCTCCCAGCGCCTTGGTGCGATCCTTGAGCGCGGGGAATGCGACTCCGTACGCTTGATGCTCACGTTCAAACCAGCCCGCGCCGATACCCAGCACGAGTCGCCCATTGCTCAGATGGTCAATGGTGGTGGCCATCTTGGCGAGGATCGCGGGATGACGAAACGTATTACTGGTGACCATCGCGCCGATCTGCACGCGTTTAGTCACGGTGGCCATCGCGGCGAGCAGGGTCCACGATTCGAGATTGCTTTCCTCGGACGGGCCAACGCTCGGCAGGAGATGGTCATTGGTCCACAAGCTATCAAACCCCAGGGCCTCGGCTTCCTGCCAGACCTCTTTCAGTTCCTCAATGGTGGTTTGTTGCGGGGCTACTTGGAGGCCGAAGCGAATGGGGCGGTGTGGCTTCTCCTGCGCGAAGGCGGGAGCACTGATGGTGAAGAGGACAATGGTGAGTAGCGAAAAAATAATATGGGCCATGTCATTCCTCCCTGTGAGTCGGCGAAAATAGAAAACCATGAAAAAGCATCATGTCTTTTTACGTTTTACGCCTTACGTTTTAATCGCTCCCATCTTCACCAACCGCGCGATCTGCTCCTCTCCGTAGCCCGCCACCTCTTGCAGCACTGCCGCCGTATGTTGCCCTAATAGCGGCGCGACATACGGAAGCGTGGCGGGGGTGCGGGAGAACTTCGCGAGGAGGCCGGTCTGTCGCACTTCTCCCCACTGTTGGTGCGTATGGGTCGCGATCAAATCATTGGCGGCAATGTGGTCGTCGCTGAAGAGTTGAGGAAGCGGCAAGATCGGCGCGCACGGGACGCCCGCTTTGTCGAGCACGGCTATCCATTCGTCCGTCGGTTTGGTCACGAAGATTTCCGCCAGAAGAACCGCAAGCTCACCTTCCGCCTGTTCCTGCCGTGCCGTTGCGAATGAGTAGCGTCGCTCAAGACCGGCGTGCGCAAGCACCTGACACAAGGCTTGCCAGTGCGTCGCATCATGGATTGTGAGAGACAAGGAATTGTTGGCCGTGGGATAAATGCGATACAGCGCGCCAGTGCCCCATAAATCTGGTCCACCATTTTCAAGATCGGGCCGGCCATCATAAAAAATGAAACTGCCGGACTGCACGGCCATCGACGCATTGAGCAGCGCCGTTTCGACGCGCTGCCCTTTGCCGCTGCGATCACGGGCATATAACGCGGCGGTGACACCGTAAGCGGTCAACAAAGCCGCCGCGTAATCGCAGACCCCACAGGTGAGATAAAACGGCGGATGCTCATGTCCACCCTGGGCACGCATGAGACCGGAACGGGACTGTAACAGTGGATCAAACCCTGGCTGGTCGTGATCGGGGCCGGTGGAGCCAAAGGCGGTGACCGTGGCGTAGATGAGACGTGAGTTCAGTTTCGACAGGGTGTCGTAATCAATGCCATAACGCGTCGTGGCTCCGGGGCGCAGATTCTCAACGACGACATCCGCTTTGCGCACGAGGTCGTACACGACTTCGCGTCCTTCAGGGCTGCCGAGATTAACGGCGAGTCCCCGTTTCCCCTGGTTCCAGCCGAGAAACCCGAACCCGAAGGAGCGAAACGCATCCCCTTGGAAAGTTTCGACTTTGATGACATTCGCGCCGAGTTGCGCCAGGACCATCGGGCCTAGCGTCCCCGCGATGTAACTGGCGAAGTCGAGCACGAGAACGTTTTGCAGAGGGGTGTTAGGTGCTGGGTGCTGGGTGCTGGGTATCCGACTTGTGTTGACTTGTTCGATCCCTGTGCTGACTTGTTTGAGACTTTCCACGACCGTTTTCGTGTCTTCCCCCAGTCTTGGCGCAGGCCCCTTGATCTCACCGGGTGTGTCGGAGAGTCGTACCGGGATGCCCATCTGTACAGTTTTGCCGAGTTCCGGGTCTTGGATTTCCACGCGCATGCCGTTGTGGATGGTCTGTCGCCAGTCGATGAACTCTTGCCGACTGGTCACTGGGGCGCACGGCACATCGTTCTCTCGGAGGATGCGCAGCCACTCCTCCCGCGATTTTGTGGCCATGATCGCGGCGATGTTGTTGGCCAACTCCTCGCGGTTCTCCGGCAAGATGCCCCACGGGGCTTTTTCGTAGCGGGGATCGCTCACCCATTCGAGTTTCTCGACGGCGAGGCAGAATTTGTTCCAGAAGGTGGTATTGCCACAGGCGATAAACAGCCAGTCGTCTGCGGCTTTGTACAAGCGATAACACGGAATCGGGCCAAGCGGGTTCATCCGGCTGCTAAATAATCGCATCAGGTCAGGATGAAAGAGAATCGTCCCGGTTTGCATGGCAAAAGCTCCGGCTAACCAGGAGACCTCGATCTTCTGGCCTTTGCCGCTCCGCGCGCGTTCGTATAGCGCGGCGGTGATGGAGCTGCACGCAACGAAGGCGGCCCCATAGCTGGCGATGGGAATCACCAGATGGACCCCACCATCACGATGTGACCACTGGCTGCCCAGCAGACCACTTAATGCGGCGACGAGTGTGTCATCGGGATACCGCTGTGCGTGAGGCCCCTTGCTACCAAAAGCGGGAAGATGGCAATAGACGAGGCGCGGGTGTGTTTGCGCCAACGTTTCGTATGACAGGCCAAGTGGGTGTTCCTCGCCTGGTTGGGTATCGAGGATCACGACATCCGCCGTGGCGAGAAGCTGCTGGACCAGGGCCTTGCCGTCACTGGTTGTCAGATCGGCGGCGACACTCCGTTTGCTGCGATTCCAGACGTGAAAGCCTGGCGTGCCTCGTGCGCGGTCACCTTGCGGGGGTTCGACTTTGATGACCTCGGCCCCTTGTTCGGCCAGCAACATGCCGGTATAGGGGCCAGCGATGCCCTGGGCCAATTCTATAATGCGCACTCCCTCTAGCGCACTTGCCATCGTATCCTCCTCATGAGATGCAGAGCTGCTCTCGCTCGTGGTATGGAGGAGACACTATGCTTTCCCCTGTCGAAAAACTCAACCAAGCTGACTTGGGAGTCGATGCGATCTACCCGAATAGGCGCGGATCAAACGTGAACGGTCGTGGGGAGCCTACTTTCAGTCGCCGACAAGCGGGATGCGCGGGATTGATGAGATAGTTGGACTCTTCTGGAATCACCGCCGAAGGGACCTGGAGCAGTGCGCTTGTTCCTCTTTGAATCCACGCCGTGCCCAGCCGTTGTAGGTGGTCAGGGGCCGGAGTGATTCGCCAGTGTGGCGGAAGGTCAGCTTGGGGGATTGTTTCCGTGCGTACCCCTCGTGGCACTTCAATCGCGAGCATTACCAGATCGGTGGGGGCAAGATCGTGATCGACGTGGACCAGGACTTCAAGAGCCGCCAAGGCAAGCGAACCGGCTGTGTAGACGACTTGAGTCCCTGGATAATTCCACCGTCCGCCGTACAGCCGCGCCCCTTCTCCATCCAGTGGATGGTCCGCATACCGTCGTTGACAGATGCGCCAGATCACCACGATGGCAACTCTCAGTTGGCGTGATCGCTTTAGAGCCTATCCGAAAAACCCATTTGCGCTATTCAGTTTCAATGAGTTGCAGAGTTATTCGGATAGGCTCTTAGCTAAAAACCCCGTGCGCGATTCGACCTAGGACGGCTTCGACTTGGCGTACCCCAATATCCGTGTCAAGCAAACTCAAGGGGGTCTCGCCTCCCAACGCACGGCTGGGGCGTTCAAGCCATTGGGTCGCTTTCTCTGGTGACCCCAGAACGTCAATGGCGATACAGGATATTCGTGCCAGCCGGTAGAGCCGGTCTGACTCCATGGGGGTGAGGAGGCGTTGGTGTTTGCGGCGAGCCAGCGTGCGAGTCGCAAGTCCCAATACCTGAGTGACCTCTGGAAGAGGGATATTCATCGTTTTCGCGAATGATTCAAGCGCATCGAAGGGAATGCCCGCGCGTACGGACCGGTGGAGATCCGGGGCTTCCACGGGTGTCCGTCCGAGGACTCTCTTTCCTCCCAGGAGCGCCGCCACCTGGGGCATTTCCGCGAATTGCATGTTTGCCATGATGGCGGCTACTCTACTGTCATTTGGCGACAGGGACAATCTGACCGTGGACACTCAGTCCGCGAACCGTGGCATCACCTTGGTGGCGAACAATTCGAGCGATTCCAGCACTTGTTCACGTGGACTGATACCCTGTGGAATGAGGAGAAAACATTCCTTGATGGGAAAGGTTTTCGCGGCTTGTTCAATACGGCGCGAGATGAAATCGGGGTCGCCGACGAGCCACTCGGGCTGCCCTTGGCCAAACGGGACAAACCACTCGTTCCACATCCATTGCATGTCCTGGTTCCATTCCTGTGCTTTAGCCATGGTTGGCGCACAGACGAGCGACCCGCCCCAGGCGGCTTCGTCACCGGGTTGGACGTTATGGCCATGTTTGATGGCTTCTTCGCCATACGCATGCCAGAGGCGCTGACAGAATTCGAGGTCCGACGCGAGCACGATGGGCTTGCCGCCGTACTTCGCCCAGAAGAGCGCCGTGCGGAGACTGTGCGTGAATCCGCCGTACAAGGGTGGGTGCGGGTTTTGGTACGGCCTCGGTGCGATGCCGATTTCCCGAATGTGCATGTCGGCATCCACGCCAGCGCCGTATTTGGTGTACACGGGTTGGTGATGCGGATTGATCATGCCTTCCGGCGGAATCGTCCAGTGTTTGCCTTTGTAGCTAAAGGTGTCGTTCTTCCACGCCTTCAACACGATCTCGACGAATTCCGTGAAGTATTCGCGATTGATGTTGTCTTCTTCCGTGTTCCGGTTCCAATCGCCCACGGCCATGAGTTCTGGCCGAATACGATAGTTGTGGACCCATCGTGCTTGATAGCCACGTACCATGCCGACGCCGAGGCGGCCTTTAAGCATGTGGTCGAGCGTGGCGATATATTCCGCCGTGCGCACGGGGTTATGTGCTGGCGCCACCCAGCCGACCATATTCACACGCAAACGCTTGCTGTGTTGGCCGATCCACATGGAGAGCAGTCCGGGTTCATTACTCGCCTCGAAGCCTTCGATCTGGAGATGATGCTCTGGATGGCCGAAACCGGCGTAGCCAGCCTGATCGGCGAGTTGAACGAACTCCGCCACTTCGGACAACATGCGTTGGTACAGCTCTGGTCGTTTCCCCGCCATTCCGGCTTCGAGTTCATGGCGGCGGCCCAGGGTGGCATACACGAATAGGTGAAATTTCATGGCATCGGTCCTTACGAGTCTAGGAGTCTTGAGGAGTCTTAGACTCTTTCCGTCTTACGCTACGGACGCTGCTTCTTTCTTCGCGGCGGCGAAGGACTCGGTCCCGCCGATCCGCATGCCGTAGAAGGATCGCCACACGAATATGGTGGAGATGAAAAAGAAGATCGCCGCCAACATGTGGGAAATGAACGGATCGAGCGTGATTGCCAGCTCCACCGCCAAGAGGCCAAAGAGCGTGGTGAACTTGATGACCGGATTCATCGAGACCGAT
>JABFSC010000093.1 GCA_013140885.1 Deltaproteobacteria bacterium
TGCAGTCGATCCAGTCGGCATAGTTTGACCGCTCACAGCGCGTCGAGAAAGGCGAGCACGTGATCGTCAGGGCGGAAGCGGAGTCGCTTGTGTTGCTTGTACGGCTCGAGCTTTGCCAGAGCTGCCTCCTTGAGGGCGAGGTGGGCATGAAGGTAGGTCTGCGTGGTCTCGATTGATTCATGACCGAGCCACAAGGCAATCACCGAACAGTCGACGCCCGCCTGTAGGAGCTCCATTGCCGCGCTGTGCCTCAGGACGTGTGGTGACACTCGCTTGGACGCCAGCGATAGGCACGTCTTGCTGGCCAGGCCCACATGTTTAGCCAGCAGCGACTGGACGCTGTCAGCGCTGAGCTGGCCGCCGTGCAGGTTGGGGAACAAGGCGCTGGCGCCGTGCCGCACTGGCTCATTCACCCACGCCTGAAGCGCCATTCGGGCGAATCTTGTCAGTGGGGTACACCGCTCCTTGCGACCCTTGCCTACACACCGAACGTGTGCACCGGTGCCGAGATGAATGGATTCCCTGCTCAAGCCGATCAGCTCTGAGAGACGCAAGCCGGTCTGGGTCGCGAGCAGCAGCAATGTGTGGTCGCGGCGGCCGAGCCATGTCGTCCGATCGGGCGCGGCAAGGACTGCCTCGATCTCGGAACGCGTCAGGAAATGCACTTGCCGTTTGTCGTGTCGTTTGCTCGGTATCGCGAGCACGCGCTGGATAAGGGCGCTGTGCGCCGGCTCCTCGAAGGACACAAACCGGAAGAAAGAGCGGATGGCAGTCAGGCGCAAGTTGCGTGTGGCGACGCCGACGCCACGCTTCGTCTCGAGATCGCTCAGGAACTCGCCGATGAAGGGCGCGTCCAGCTCATCGAGCGTCAGGGCCGACGGTGTTTTGCGAAGCCTCGCGTGCGCAAACATGAACAGCAACCGGAACGTATCTCTGTAGGAAGCGATGGTGTTGGCGCTAACGTTGCGCTGACGCATGAGTCGGTCGGTAAAGTAGCGCTCGATCAAAGTGGCGACGTTGCAGCCGGGCTTCATGGTTTGGCCTCCCAGCGTCGGTCGAGCCGCCGCGCCGCCTCTTGCATCAACTCCGGGCATGCCGAGAGGTACCAATAGGTGTCCCGCACGCAGGTGTGGCCAAGATAGGTGGAAAGCGAAGGGAGCTTCTTCTCGATGTCGATGCCTTCGCGATACCAGCTCAGCAGCGTGCGAATGGCGAACCGATGCCGGAAGTCATGCACGCGCGGTCCCGCACGATTGCCAGGACGCCGCAGACCAATCTCACGCGACAAACGCCAGAAGACGCGATGAACGTACTGATGCAGCAGTGGACCGCCTCGTTCCGCAACGAAGAAGTGTGGGTCCCGTCGCGTGGTTAGATGGGAATCGCGCCGTTCCGCGTAATTGCGCAGCGCTGCGCTTGTCGTTGGATGCACGGGTACGAGTCGAGACTTCCCAAACTTGGTCAATCGAATCGTCAGCACACCGGCGTCCAGGTCGACATCGTCACACTTGAGGCCGATCGCCTCGGACAGACGCATGCCCGTCACCGCGATTGTTCCGAACAGACAGTGGTAGGTCCAGCGGCGCAGTGCGCCTGCTGGCGGCAAAGACAGAGCGGCCGCCAGCAACGCGTTGATCTCTGCATCGCTATAGACGTAGGGCTTGGCACGCTTCAGGCCTGGCAGCATGCCGACCGGGGGCACTTCCGTCTTTGGATCGATGTTTGCGATGTGGCGTGCAAAGCCGCGCACATCCGTCAGCCGCAATGCCCAGGACGCATGCCGATCGATCGGTAGTGTCGCCCACTCCATCGCGAGCTTCGTGGTGATGCTAGTAGCCACGCGGCTCTCCATGAAGGAGACGAAGTCGGCGAGCCGTCGCGTCTGGTGCTGGTACTTGTATCCGAGCCCCTTGCGCATGCTCAGGTAACGCTCCAGTGCCGAATGTAGATCCGTCATTGCGCGCCTCCCGGCCACGGTAGGCTCAACGTGCGGAGCGCCTCGATGTCTACCTTTGCGTAGATCCGCGTGGTGTCGTGGCTCTTATGCCGCATCAGTTGGCCGATCTCCGACAAGGTTGCACCGGAGTGCAACAGCTCGGTGGCGAGGCTGTGCCGGAAAATATGGGCACCCTGGTGCGCGTAGCCACGGATGCCGGCGCGCTCGAGAGCGGTCTTGGCGATCATCGTGATCGCGCTTCCGGAGGCAAAGCCGATGTGTGGAGCAAGGCTGCGGAGAAACACTTGACGACAGGACGACTTGGGTCGGCCGTGACGTAGGTAGGCGACCACCGCCGCGCCGACGTCTGATGCGATCGGCATCCTCGCGCGCTGCCGGCCCTTGGCACGAACAAGCATCTCGCCAGCTCTCCAGTCGACGTCATCCAAAGTGAGGGTGGCGACCTCATCGGCCCGCAGGCCGAGCTTGGACAGCATCATCAGAATGGCGTAATCGCGGCGCCCTGTCGCGGATGCCTGGTCGCAACCATCCAGGACCTTCTGAACCTGCACCGCAGAGAGATAGGTCGGAAGACTCGCGAACTTCCATTGCCTGATGGAGGGCACGCAGCCGGCCAGCGCGCGCGGATTCAATCCCGTGTGATGAAGGTATCGGAGAAATGCGCGCAGCGACCAGCACATCGACTTAGCCGAACTCGGGCTCCAATCCTGAGCGTGACACTCGATATAGCGGATCACCACTTCCTGATTGATCCTGCCGAGATCGCTGCCGCCAGCGGGGCAGACCTCACACAGGAACCGGCGGATCGCCGGCAGGTGGTGAACGATGGTCTTCGCTGCCAGCCCGCGCTCGCTTCGCAGATAGTCGCCAAACTCCGCGAAGATCTGCTCTTGCGGCGTGTTCAGCGAGACCGCCGCCGGCGCAATCGTGCCGGCTGTACGCAGAGTCAGCAGCCACCGCTTCAGCGCTGCCCGGTCGCCCAGCTGGATGCACTGCTTCGCTCCTTGTTGCCGCAGATAGCGCTCCACCATGCGTTCATCAAGGTTGGTCAGCTTGGTCCGATGGCTTGCCATCCAATCCAGGAGATTGCCGACCACGTTGAGGCAGCGCCAAGTGCCGTGGCGCGCCAGTCCGACTTCGACGAGACGTGCCGCATAAAGCTCGACAAGTTGCCCGTGGTCGCCGTTCTTGAGGCGCCGAAACAGCCGGCTCCTCTTCAAGTACTCTTCCGCAATTGTCATCGTGCTCTCCGTCGTTGAGGACGAAGGCAGGATGAACTATGCCGAACGGATCACAGGCCGACTACCGGAGAAAGCGAGCCACTCGGCATAGTTCGGCGATCGGCGTAGTCGGCACAGCTCAACGGACACGATCCTTGGGCCTACCTGCGTGACGTTCTTGAGCGGCTTCCCAGCCACCCCAACAGCCGCATCGAAAAACTTCTGCCGCACCTCTGGCAGAAGCCTACCGCCTGATCGCTGGCCGACGATAGCGTCGTTGCCTTGACGCCGTCACGTCACCGGGGGACGGCAAGCCGCTCACCGCCGTGCTACCGTCGACGGCTACCTGCGAACGCGGACCCGACATGTGCGAGCACGGATAAATCTTTCATTGATTTCTAGCTATGTAGGACATAGGCGAGGCGCTGTGTCGTGCTTAAATTACAGCCTGATCTGAATCAGAGTTGTTCGACGCCGGTCTGAAACCAGTAGTGCTTCACAAAAATTGCGGATCGCCCCAGCGTCAGGCGAATCTTTCTGAGTGGGAAGTGGCTATTTTCTAAAGGAGAAATTTCTGAAATGAAAAAACTTGAATTGATGCCCCTCGAAGAGACTGTCAAGTGGGCAAAGCATAATTCATGGTATGTAGCAGACTTGTTGGCGAGAAGAGGTACGGAAGGCGAGAACCCTCTGATTCCGCGAGCGGAATACGAGATGTTGTCCTTTCAGACCACCTTTCTGCAGCATCCATGGCTTTACCTCTGGCTTGGAGAAAAGGTTGGGATGGAAGGCATTCGCGCGACCTGCAGTTCAGGTCATCGTGAATTTGGCATCAAGACCATTACCCCATGCAACATTCAGTGGGGTTGCGGGATCGCTCTATTCGGCAGATTGTTTCTAATCGACAGTGGCCTCATCGGCCCCAATGACTACATTGACAATCTGCGGATAATTTACAGCTTCTGGAGAACCTTGTTCGAAGGCTATATGCGGCAAGGCAAGCCGGCAGTCATGGACTCAGGGTATGTTCTGCAAGTACTCGACCAAGACGTTATTGAGGGCTTGGCGGAAGATGTGGAACCCCTGCTCGATCCAGAGCTGCGGGCCAAAGTGGGCCAGTTCAATTCGTTGGCCCAACTCATGGGCTTTCTGGACCACTATGACTGTCGGCTCGGTTTGGGCGACACCGGTCCCTACGAGGTGGGCGACAAACTGATGCTGGTGAGGGACTGCTTTGTCAACGAGAAAGCGTTCCCCTGGACCTTTGTTGTTGGAGATCTGCCGTTCTCTTATTCGTTGGTTCTGACTTACGATAAGAAAAAGATGATGCGAGACCGCAAGAGCGGCAAATTGAAGATGTTCTCCATCTATAACACCGGTACCCTGTTCTGCGATCCGCCAGACTATGAAGACCAAGCGCTGTTGGATGTGGCAATTTACATGAGAGACGAGGACTTTCCAAATGGCAAGTCGACTCGGATACCGCTGAGTGAGCTCGATATTCACATCCAAAAGCTAGAAGGCGCCGTCGAACGGATGTACCGATATCTGGCGATGAAGCCGAAATTTGACAAGATCTTGGAAGGTAACTGGGTCTACGTGGGGGCTTCACTTCCATATGTTCGTGCACACAACCTCGAGGCCGAGGCCATCGAGATGGGGTTTTGGGACATGGACCTGAGGAGCATGGAATACCTGCTCAAGGGTTATGCCAAGGCCGGAGAAGTTCAAAGGGCTGCAACGGCCGGACTGGGCGCTCCTCCTCCCCAACTGCCTGGCTTCCGCTGCAGAGGAACCAAGCTTGGCAGATATGAGGTACTTGGCAGACCTGAGCTAATTCGCTAACGCTGAAAGTGAGGTCACCAATGGCTGAACAGAAAGGGACAAAAATGAGTGGCATCAAAGTCAAGCAAGAGAGTGAGAAGCGGTTTAGTTGGTCCCACGAAGAGTGGGCGCTTAGCCAGAATATCCAGACGGCAGACGAATTTGAGGCTTGGCTCAACAAGGAGACCAAGTACTTCATTAGGGCCAACGCCGGCTTCTACGGTCAGTGCGCCATCGTATGCATAGAGTCTAAGGGTGATGAGTTTCTGGCCTACGTGGACTACTACAAAGGTCACTACCCGCCTTGGTATACCGCCGAGGAGTTGGCGGTACTCGACATCGACGAGCTTCGCAAAGAGCCGGCGAAGATCAAGTGGGACGATTGGGAGTGGACGACCTTAAAGAAGGATGACTTTCCATTGCGTCTTAAGGAGGTAATATTTTTGTATCCGCCGCAGGAACCTGTGATGCCATGGCTATTTCTGTCGCCAGAAGAGAGTGGTTTGGCGAGCATGCAACTTTAAAATTGAATTGGAGAAGCACAAATGGCGACCGAGACTGAAATTGACGGGTATAAATTTATTGGCCAAGGTTATGGCGTGGTGCCAGTGGGGAGGCGAGAAGGCGTTGCCGTGAATATAAGGCAGCCGAACGAGATGATCAAGTTAATGACCAATCCGGAGAAAATCAAGAACGCGGTGGTGGTCACGCCCGGCGGCACAACGACCTTTGTGGCTCCCCTCCTCTACAAGAAACCGGCCGGCATCATCACTTTTGCGGGAACACCGGAATCCCACTTGGGCATCGTGGGGCGAAACTTTAATATCGCCATCGTCATGACGCTCAAGTTGGAAGGGACTGATTCCATCCCTGACGGCACACCCCTGCTGTTGATGTGCGAAGGCAAGCTGGGCCGCGTATACGCGAAGCTAGGAGCGAGCGCCAAGTCGCCGCAGCCGACGTAAGGGCCGACCCTTCGGGGATGGATCGGTCCTTTGGATAGGGCTTGCTGTTGTGTGCCGGTCCAGGATGGAGAAGGACTACCCTGGCCGGCAAGTGCCGCCATCCGAGGAGCGCCCAAGAGCGGCGTGCGGGTGGCTTGGTGGACAGGTGGTGTTGCGTCTTGGTGAACTGATGCTGCCCGCACAGGGAGTGCGACAGGTTCCCGAACGCAACGGCGCACGGACCCCCTCTGCAAGAAGCGAAAGGAGATATGTCCCAAGCTGCGTTGTGGTGGAGTGTGCTGGCCGGGACAGGTATTGCGTGGAGTGACTATGTTGGATGAGCAGTCGTTTTTGGTGTTGAACGCCCTACATCTCAAGAAGATGACTTCAGCCGAGAACTTGGCTGAAATTGCAGCCCTGCCTGTCGATCAGGTGCGGACAGTGGTTAGCGCTGCAGAGCAGCAAGAGTGGTTACTGAATATGGAAGGCGAACTCATCCTTCAGGAGGAGGGTGTGGCGCAGGTACTGGGGTATTACCGTGAAGCGTATTTCGCCCTTTCGCAACGCGAGGAATTTTCGCGCTGGCATGACCGCTTCGAGCCCATAAATAGCCAGTTCATCAAATTTGTCACCGAATGGCAGCAAACCGAGGGCGATGCCGAAGTTCAAGAGCGTGTCATCGGGACGGTCGAAAAGCTCATGAAGCTCATCGGCGAGATCTCCCGCCTAGTACCTCGCTACGCTAGCTACATTCGCCGGTTCGAACGCGGTGTAACCAAGGTCGACGAAGGAAATAATGACTTTGTTTGTAATCCGATGGTCGAGTCACTGCATAACATTTGGTTCGAGTTCCACGAGGACTTCTTGGCGGTCTTGGGTCGGCCGCGCGACTCTTGACTTGTGGGATCTGGCGCCGACGGCGGTTTCGTCACGCTGACGCCACTATTGGCGCAGGAGGCTTGGAGCACAAGTTGAAACGGCGGTTGGAGGGTATTGAGCTTCAGCGAGTCAGCGATCCTGAACTACGCGTTCCCTGGGTTACGGCTTCGACCGTTGAAATGGAGGCCAATGATGGCGAAAAAGCATCAAAGCTTGTCACG
>JABFSC010000680.1 GCA_013140885.1 Deltaproteobacteria bacterium
GCACCGCTGAGGTTCACCACGAAGGTTTCGTTTGGTTCAATCGTCGTATCGCCGGTAATGTTGACCGTCACTGTCTTGCTCGTCTGCCCGGCAGTGAACGTCAGCGCTCCACTGGTCGCGGTGTAGTCACTGCCCGCCACCGCGCTGCCATTGGCCGTGGCGTAGTTCACTGTCACTGCACCAGCACTGACCGGGCTTAAGCTCACCGTGAAGGTGAGCGCGCTACTGCCACTGTTCCCTTCTACTTTGCTCACATCATTAATTCGCAACGTTGAACCGACCTCGTTGTCTAAGTTGACAAGCGACACATCAGGAAGGTTTCCTACTGCTTGAAAAGCCGAGGGTGGATTGTAGAGATCGGCGGGAGAGACCGCCGTGGCAAACGGGGCGCCGACCGCAACGGTTCCGAGCAGAGCCTGGTAGGCAACGTTCCCGTCAAGCAGCGTGTCATTGACTCCGGTGAACGTCACGGTTTTCGGAGCCTGCGAGTTGGCCGCGGTAAACACGAGAGAGGTTGTTGGGGTGGTGCCTTCCGTCGTGTCACTGCTGGCGACCGGAATCGTCACTTGATTGAAAGTCGGACACGTCAGTTCAACGTTAAAACTCGCCGTGCCCCCGGCCTCGGTAGTCTGTAAGGCCCCATTGGGAGTCACGAGCACTAGACCGTTGCCGCACCCAGTACCGCAACATAGTCCTAGAGTCCAATTGTTGAGCGAACCATATTCACCGTTGGTGCTATCGGAGATCGACAAGTTCCACGCCCCCGCGCCATTGAGGCCGTCGAACTCGGTTTCGAGCACAAAGGCACGGGAAATATCAGACGCCGTATCCGCGGGATTAGCCGGGACCAAGGTATGGCTTCTTGCGCCGTGAAACAGTTGCACGGTCAAATCCCCACGCGAGGAATGCTCGACGTTGGTAGCGACACATACCCGGCTCACCGAGGGGCAGGTGCCCGCCGGAATGGTAATCGTGGAGTTGAGCGCGGTAATGCCACTGGTCGAGCCATCGGGAATCGGCGCGGTACAGTTCGTTCCACCGCCCGCGAGGCAGTTGGCGCCGACTTTCTGCGCCGCTGAGGCGACATTGCCTACTGTCAGAACAAACAGCAGAGGTAGAACGAAACGTGTCAGGCGATAGCAATTGTCAATATTCATGATGCTCAGCTCTCCACCCGGGGTCGTGTGGTCTTTTTTCCGTAGTGTGTGTCGCATGTTCTGGATTCCTACGGTCCAACCGTAAAGCCCGTCGCGTCGTCCACATCCGGAGTCGCGGGGTTGTCGGTCTTTCTGGTCGCGTCGAGAGTCCCGTCGCCGTTGGCGTCGTAGCGTATGCTGCCCTGATTTCCGATGAAGGTCCCTGTCGGAATGATCGGGTTGATTTGCCCTCGGATCGTCAGCGTCACGGTGGCATTGGGAGCCAGGGTTCCGTTCCATCTGACAGGGTTGCTGTTGGATACCGCACCACTGCTCGCTGTCGCGCTTTGGAAGATGAGAGAACCAGGAACAGAATCAGTAAACTCATCGCTCCCAGCGTCGTTGAGCAACGTGCCAGGGCCATTATTTCTGAGCACCACGGTATAGACGACGTTCCCTCCGGCTAAGAACGGAGCGCCAGCGACCGTTTTGGTGCCGCTCATCGTAACCCGGTTGCCGCCTCCGACCAAAAAGATCGTTGGGTCTGATGGGCCAGGTCCGAAGCTGGGAAAGGTAATCGGATCATCGGTATTCCCGCACGGCTCATTCGTCCCGTCCGCGTTTCCATCGCACATCAACTGCCCTTGGTTCGAGACGACGGTTCCAACCGCGAGTGGGGTCTTCACAGTTGCGGTAATCGTCACCGTCGTGCTGGCACCAATCCCCAAACCGCCATTCCACGTCACCGTGTTCGTTGCCACGGTCGCGGTGGCCGTGCCGCTGGTGGCGGTCGCGCTCACGAGCGTCAACTGCGCGGGGAGGACATCGGTAAATTCAGCACCCGCATTATTTTGCTGCGGGGCGAGACCCTCGTTGGTAATCTCAACCGCGTAGGTAACGGTTCCTCCCGCATTGAAGTTTCCAGAGACTGCTTTCGTTGCGCCCAGGCTTGCTCCAGAAGGAAGCGCTTGGCCAAGGCCGGCTTGTAGCATAACCGCGCCATTACTGACCCGGAAGCGGCCGTTGCCACTGTGGGCCACGGAGACATACGATTGAGACGCCTGAGCCGGGGCGCCGTGATTCAGATTCAAGTAGAGCCAGCCAAACGGGGAAGCTAAAGGAAGCGACGAACCATTGGCTTTCACCTGTTGGGTCACTAAAGGAAACGGTTGAGCAAATTGTGTAGAGCCAGGAATGATCGGGTTCTCTTGTTCATCGAACGCGACGATCTGTCCCTGTCTTCCCGGTAAAAATGCGGGAGCGGTAGTAGTACAAGCAACTGGCGCGGGTTTCGTGCGGGGCTCGCGCCACACGCGCAGGACCGTACCGCCATCAAAAGCACCGCCATTGAGGTAGCGCGCGCCCCACACACTGCCGAGTCCCTCGCGTGTGGTGTCACCATTGAAACGCCGGTAGAAGATTGGGTCTCCAGCCCCGGCTCCGTGCCTGATATGCGCCAAATTGCCACTGTCGGAGTAGTTATTAGGGGAATTGGTAATCGAATAACTACCCCACAAAAGATTCTGATTGGTCAGGAGCCCTTCGTACCCAGCATCGTTCGGAAGCAGCGTGTCGTTACAACTATTCACCGTGTCGATGGTGATGTAACCACGTAAGATACCGTCGTTATGGTTGCGGCTCGCGCATTGATTGCCGAACAGCGAAGAGGAGAAGCCGGAGTGGGCTCTCCGCAGTCCAATAATATCTGCGGACGGCGGGCGTGTGCTGTTGTTGATGGCAGCGCAGGAAGCAAAGTTAATGTCTTGAGAGAACGGACCTTTATTCGAAATGTTATCGAAAGGGTCCTGTCCAGCAGAAGCTGAGCGGGGCAGCACGCCGTCGAATAATTGGCCGAGGTCGATGGTCTCGATATCGTAGCCAGTGAGATAGAGATGAAACGACAAGGTTGGAATGCCGTAATCAGTCCAGACAGTCACCCGGGTGAGCACTGCGGTCGCCTCAGCGTTACCGACGGTGAGCACGGTGTTCAGTGGTGCTCCGGGGTTACTGGCAGCGGCGGGGAAGTTCGGAGCCGGATCAACCTCAAAATAGGGAAGCAAGAGTGTCGCCGATGGACGAGCAGAGCCCGCGCCTTTGCGTTCGTTGCTGAAAACCGTTGGATCGGAGGCCCCCGGAAGAGACGGGTCATCGGTCTGCACCGTCGCATCGTTCGTGTTGTTGCCATCACTGTCGAAATTGACCGTTCCCTGGTTCGAGACCACAGTGCCGATAGGGAGGAAGCCGAGGGAGGCAGTGATGGTAATCGTGACGCTACCACTCGCCGCAATAGCACCATCCCAGGTGACGAGGGGAGGAAAACCCGACACTTGCGTCGTGCCGCTGGTGGCATTTGCAGTTGTCGAAAAAAAGAAAGGTGGCAGGGTGTCGGTGAACTCAAAGCCGGGGTTATCTGCCTGAGCTGTCCCGGAATTGGTCATAACAATGGTGTATGTTACTTGGCCCCCCGAAGAAAACTGGCCAGCGACAGTCTTGGTGGCGGTAAGCGTTGCCGCCTGTGCCGGGAGAGCAGATAAAGCAATCAATACGGACAAGACATAACTCAGTCGTTTCATCGCAATGCTCCTCGGCTATGGAAAGATGGGGAAGAGAATAGGGTCGTTTGCATCATCAAGCGGAATGCCACTGTGACCACCACTGAAGCGGCCCTGACTGCTGCGAATGACCGTCACGTAGGACTGGCTCACGCCCGGTGGGACCAGGCCTCCTGGAACAGCGGTGTTGAGGTTAAGATACAGCCACCCAGAGCGGGGGGAGACCTGCGACAGACCTGGGCCACCAACTCTGACCCGCTCGGCCACTCCTGGAAACGGAGGAAGCTCCGGTGGGCTAAAGGTGATATCGGTGGGATTCTCTTCACTATCAAAGGCCACGATGTCAGTGAGATTCAGCGGAAAAAACTGAGACGGGCCGAGCAAGAAGCATTGGAACTGATTCACATTTGCAACGGTCGAATCACGCCACACCAGCAAATCCGTGTTCGTCCCGTCTCCTCCATGCTGAGCGTATGGCGCGGCCCAGTTGGTTGCCAGTGGCTCGCGATTATCAGCCGCCGTATTCGCCACGAAACGGCTGTAAAAAGTGTAGTCACCTGGAACAAACGCAGTAGCGCTGGCTTCGAGCGCCACCAGGGATTCGCTCTGGGCAAAGTTTTGGCCTGGGTTGACGAGCGTATAGTCGCCCCAGAGTTCATTGCGGTTGTTGGCAACACCACCGCCTCCTGAAATAAAGTATCCAGGATTGCTGGGGAACAGGCTGACGATGTGACTGACACATTGACTGGTGCTGTCGATGGTGATGTAGCCGCGGGCGATATTGTCCCCAAATCTGCGCCCGGCACATTGACCACTCAGACTGGAAGCCAAACCAGTATGAGCACTCCGCAAATCGCTGATCTGTTGCGGAGAGATGGCAGGGATCGCGTAGGGCAGGATGCCGTTACAAGACGCGAAATTGATATCTTGTGAGATAGGACCCTTGTTGGAAATGCCATCGTTTGGGTTCGAAGTGTCGGTTGGGTCTTGGCCGGCGCTCGCGGTAGCGGGAAAGACGCCATTGAAAATGTCGCGCAGGTTGACCGTTTGGGTGTCATAGCCGGTCAGATAGATGTTAAACGCCTGGGTTGGGATACCGAGGTCACTCCATAACGTGACCTGCACCAGGTAAGCAGATGCCTCACCAACGTTAACAGAGAAGAGCGTGGTGATCCCGTTGGGGTTGGCCAGATCGACCTCGAAGTAGGGCAGCAGCAGAGTTGCGGCTGGTACGTTGTCGAGCACGCCCATCTCAGCATGGCCACGGAGGGGACAGAGGACAAGAGCGAACAAGATAAGGCCCAAAAGGCACTTTCGCATGACGAGGCTCCTTCACTGAAGTAACGGCGATGTAACGAGGTCTATGTTGTGATGGAGGAGGAGGGGCTGAGGGTTCCCGCCGCCCCATTCCCTCTCCCACAAAAATGCACCCGCAGTGAGTATGACGATTATATTTTTTTATTGCAAGGGCCGGGGCGGAGAATGAAGGGTGAAGAGTCAGTAGGGTGCGCGAAGCCCACCTTGCCTATTCGCTTATTCGCTCGCCCGTTCGCCCGCGCCTCCCCTGTCCGGGCTACCGCACAGACGGCGACCACACCTGTAACCGCCCGTTGCCGGCACACCCCATCTGCCCACTCAGGACGACAGGCTCGCTCGCAAACGAGGCAATGATTTCAGCACGGGAGTCGGCATTCAGGTCAACTAACCGCAGGTGATATCCTCGGCAGCCCGCGCCTAACGACGGGACTTCGGCGGACTGCTCTTCCACGAATCCCCCTTTGCCGTCACCCAGAAACAGCCGTAGCAGGCCGTCGCTATCCAAGGCGGTGATGTCGGTGTTCTTGTCCCCGTCGATGTCCCCAGCCGCCAGCGCCGAGATCACATTGCGCGAGCTGCTGTTCGCGAGCGTCACCTGTGGCCAGGTCCCGTCGGCACGCGAGAGCAAGACGGTGAGCGGGACAGACCATTGTTCACCTTCCTGGCTCAGCGCCCCCACGATCACATCGTCACGCTGGTCCTGATCGACATCCGCAAGGGCGACAGCGTAGGTGTAGGCACGAGGGGGTAGCGCCGCGATCTCGGCGGCGGCGGTATCCCCCCCGCCATACTGCACGAGCTTCTTATTATCGAAGGCGAGAGAGGCGGTGAGGATATCCGTCTGTCCATCGTTGTTGACATCACCCGCGGCGAGGGTATCGCCGAATACATTGTCCGCGGCAGACAAGCGCTGTTTCCGCCACTGGTCGCTGCCCTGATTGAGGTACACCACGGTGCCGAAGGAGCCCCCACCCTTCCCTCCAGGACGTGGGCCTTCACCGAGGGCGATCAGATCCGCCTTGCCATCACGGTTCCAGTCATGCGCGACCAGGGCACGTGAGGTGAAGCGGGTGGCTGCATCAGGCTCGAACACCTCCGGTCCAGCGCCGAGACGAAACGCGCCTTTGCCGTCACCCAGGAGGACGGTCAGCCCCTTGAGATGGACAGCAAGGGCAAGGTCGAGAGAGGTGTCCCCATTGAAATCCGCCACGGCTACGGCACCGTAGTCGTAACCGGCGCGCGGATAGACCGCATCTTTCCAGGGCAGCCAGTGGCCCGCACTATCGCCCAGAAAGATGCGCGGCCCGCCGCCACCCTTGCGTGGTGGCCCATGCACGATGTCGAGATGACCATCCCCGTTCATGTCCGCGATATCGAACCGGTTGCGCCACTGCCCTTGGGTGGGGAGGCCGTCGGAGAAGGGCGTGAGCGTTAGGCGATTGACGGACTCTAGCGTTACAGGTGGGAGCGGTGCCGGTTGGACAGCTTCCGCAGGCTGCACAGCCGGGCTGGGGGTTGGTGCCGCCTCGTCCTTGGGTGTGAGGTACTCTTTCACATAGAGATAGTCGTCATCTTCGCGTGCGAGCTGATAGAGGAAATAAGGCAACACCCGGACCGAGCCGTCGGCACGTTTGTGATAGCGCAGGTCTTTCTTCGCCAACCGTTTGAGGGTGTACTGTTGGCCGTCGGGGTCGGTGAGGATATGGTTTTTCGCGGCGGTGGATTTCGCGGGCTTTTTTTTCTTTGACGCCGCCTGTCCGACATCGGCCAGGGTCAGCGCGAGGACCAGAGTCGTGCACCAGATTCCTACGTGTGTGAGCAGCTTCATGTCCGGGGTCTTACCGACTCGTCACGCAAACGTCAAATCGGGAAAGGAAGTAAAGCCGAAACATGATTGCCACCGGATTGGGGCGTAGCCCGTAGCCTGGATGAAGCGAAGCGGAATCCGGGTTCCGCGCAGAGCCTGGATTTCGCTCCGCTTCATCCAGGCTACCCAGAACTCCCAGCCGGGAGAGGGAACTTT
>JABFSC010000264.1 GCA_013140885.1 Deltaproteobacteria bacterium
ACGGGCGATCTCGCCACCGCCGCCGCCGCTTTACGGCTGGTCACCCAAGAAGCTCCACACCATGCGCAAGCCTTCTACAAACTCGGCAAGCTCCTGGCTGATCGTGGCGAGCATGGCGCCGCCGCTCCCCTGCTCCAACACGCGCTCACTCTGCAACCGACACATCTTGAAGCGCGGTTCGTGCGCGGACTCGTGGAAAGTCGCATGGGGCAGCCTCACGCGGCCCTCGCGTCCTTTCGCGCGGTGCTCGCCGCCGTCCCTGGGCATGCGGGCGCGTTATACAATGCCGGGCGCTTACTGCTCTCACAGGGACAGCGGGAAGAGGGGCAACAGGTCCTGCGCGAGTTTCAACGGGTGAGCCAACAGGACGAACAGCTCCAGCACTATCAACAGTACCTGTACTTGCATCCGACACACTTGGAGACGCGGCTCGCACTCGGACGGCTGCTGCTCGACATGGGGGACAGCGAGGCCGCCATCCTGGAGCTGGAAAGTGTCCGCCGCCTCGCTCCTCGGCAACCGACGCTGCATACGCTCCTCGCCCAGGCGTACCTCCGGCAAGGACGCACGGACGACGCCGCGCGCGCGACACGCTTCGCCGAGACCCTGAATCAGGAAGCGTCCGCGACCGCTCCCGCCACCGACACGCGATGAACACCGCCAAACGCGCGCTTTTCGTTGTGGTTCCCCTTGTTTTGCTCTTTGGGGTTGCCATGCTTTTGCTGTCATCGGACCGGAGCGGGAGCCCGCCACCCGACCAAGCGCCTGGTCTCTTATTCACCGATGTCACCACGGCGACGGGGATTGATTTCCACCACATTCATGGCGGCAGCGGGCAGCGCTATTTGCCGGAGACGATGGGAGCCGGGGGGTGTGTGCTGGACTTCGACGGGGATGGCTGGATGGACCTCTACCTCGTCCAGTCCGGTCCGCTTCCTGGCTATCAGGGCCCGTCCGGCGGCACCAATCGGCTCTTCCGCAACACCGGCAATGACACCTTCGCGGATGTCACGACGCGGTCCGGCAGTGGGACCGCCGGATATGGACAGGGAGCAATCGCCGCGGATTACGATGGCGATGGGGATACTGACCTCTATGTCACCAACTTTGGCCCCAATGTCTTGCTCCGCAACAACGGAGATGGGACCTTTACCGATGTGACGGTCGTGGCCGGGATTGGCGATCCGTCGTGGAGCACGAGCGCCGCGTTCCTGGACGCGGATGAGGATGGGGACCTGGACCTCTATGTCGTGAACTATCTCGACTTTTCCATCGCGACGCATCGCGACTGCCGGCGGGCGCAACCGGCGGTCTCTTTTTACTGTCATCCCGATGTCTATCCCATGTCGGCGGATGTGTTCTATCGCAACAACGGGGACGGGACGTTCACCAACGCCACCGCCGCCGCTGGGCTCACCGACACCACGGGCAAAGGCTTGGGCGTGGTCGTGCTCGATTTCGACAATGACACGCGGCCAGATATTTACGTCGCCAACGATTCCACGCCGAATTTCCTCTATCACAACCGCGGCGGCGGACAGTTCGAGGAAGTGGGTCTCGTCCGTGGCGTCGCCTACAACGATGAAGGGAAAACCGAGGCCGGGATGGGCGTCGACGCGGGCGATGTGAATGGAGATGGCTGGTTGGATCTGTTCGTGACTAATCTCAGCATGGAAGCCAACGCGCTCTACCTCGGCGGACCAGGCACCTTCACCTACGCGACCCGCACGGCCGGGTTGTACGGCCCGTCGCTTCCGGTCTTAGGGTTTGGCACGCATATGCTTGATGTCGATCACGATGGCGACCTTGATCTGGTGGTCGTGAACGGCGACGTGCTGGACAACATTGAACTCTTTAACGATGGGCTCACCTGGCGGCAAAAGGGGCAAGTGTTTCTCAACGATGGCACCGCGCGGTTCACGGAGGTGGACGGAGGCAGGTTCCCGTCCTTCGCGACGCCGCGCGTCGGACGCGGCAGCATGACGCTGGATTTTGATAACGATGGGCATCTCGATTTTCTCGTCTCCTATAACAACGACCAGGCGCGTCTCTTTCGCCATCACGGGACGAGCGGCCATTGGCTCGGGTTGCAACTGATCGGCGCGGGCCACAACACCGGCGCGATTGGCGCGCGCGTCACGGTCGAGGCTGGACACCGTAGCCAGGTGGCCGAAGTGAAGGCGGGGTCGAGCTATCTCTCAAGTAGCGATCCGCGGCTGCATTTTGGGATTGGCAACGCGAGCGAGGCGGACCGGGTCAGGATTCGATGGCCGAACGGGGAGATCCAGGTCGTGGAACACCTCGTAGCGGGGCGGTATCATGTCGTTGTGCAAACGCCGGTGCCCTGACCGCCCAGGGCGGTGCCCTGGGCTGGCATAGGACGCCCCTTCAGGGCTGGTTCTGGTTCGTTTGCGGATTGCCACTCATGTCTATTCTTCCCCCTCCAGAGTACCTCCACGAATGGCACCGGCGTCGGTCAGCCGCGCATATCGTGGGTCGGTACGCGCGCTGGCTGGGAGCTGCGCCAGCACGTGTTGTCCTTGCGCGACGAGGGCGTGAAACTCCGGTCGATCTCCCACGAGCTGTCGCAGCTCCATCAGACTCGCGAACACAATTGCCGCGTCCGCCACGGCAAGCCCCGCTTGCGCACGTAGGAGTAGATCGCGCGGATGGACGCGCGCACCAAGAAACGGCGTGAGTAAGGTCAACGCTTCATTCGCCAATGACGGCTGGCCACTATGTACCCGCCAGCCGATCCGTAACCGCACGGCGGCGGCGCACAGCGGCGCGTGCGGCTCCACCGCCGCGAGTCGAACCTCCAACAACCGCACAGCCGCCCAATCGTTATCAAAGGCATGCCGCCAGCCTTCCGCCACCACGGCTTCGGGATCCGTGCGCGCGAGCGCCATGAGTTGCGCGGACGCGACACCACGGGCCACGGCCTCTTGCGACAACGCCAATAACACCTGCCGTGGCACCGAGGCGTTGGGGTCCAAGGTCACCAGCGACCAGAGCGCACGTTCCGCTTCCGCCTGTTGACCACTGGCGTGCAAGGTGAGCGCATACGCGGTCCGGCGCGCGCCCGGCTCCGTCATCTCTCGGACCACGCGCTGCGCCCGGTCCAGTTCTTGACGGGCGATCAACGCTTGCACGAGATAGACGGTATCGAGACGCGCGGCCACGTCGCGCAGCGGATCAAAGGCCAGGAGCAAGGGAGGCGCCCACGCCCGTTGCACGGGACGCTCCAGCACGCGCGGGGAGCGCAACTGCACGAGATTGTGCTCATCCGTGCAGACCGGCGCGTCGCGCGCGAATGCGCGTACTCCCGCGGTGTCGAGCCTGCGGGTCACCAGCACATCTTCCGGGACGCGCACGCCCACCGTGCCCCACTGCGCCGGCGCGCTCGCCAGCGCCTGGGGCACGGTGCGATCAAGCGTGAGCGGTTCGGCGGACGCCAGAAATAACAGCGCGCTCGTCACCGGTTGATACAACTCGACATGAGGAAAGACCGCGTGAAGAGTCGCGAGCAACGAGCGCAGCAGGGGTTCATCAATAAAATCGAGCCCAATCCACTGCACGAAGACGCCCCGCGGTTGCAACCGATCGCGGACGAGTTGGAAAAATTCACGGGTAAAAAGCTGTGACGCGCCGACGGTCCAGGGATGCGAGGGTTGAGAGACGATGGCATCGAACCGTTGCTGGGTCAGCAGCAGCGCGCCGCGCGCGTCGTTGAGATGCACCCGGACACGGGGATCCACCAAGGGGTCATGGTCGCGGCGGGGCGCGAAGAGGCGATTCGCGTGGACGACCTCGGGTTCGAGTTCCACCACGGAGATCGTGTCAACCGATGGGGGCACATCTTCCACGGTAAGGCCCGCGCCGAGTCCCACGACCAAGAGAGACTTCGTCTCTGGTCGCGCCGCGAGCGGCAGGAGCGACAGCCACCGCGCGATCGGAAAGCGGCCTGCCCGCTCGCCATGTGGTAAGAACATCGATTCGGGAAGCCCGTTGGTCGTGAGGCGGGCTCCCGTGTCCTGCTCGGTGACGAACACGGTGGTGCTGCGACCGACGCCGAGATACGCGACTGCTCCATGTTGTGGCTGTCCGCCTAACAGGTTATGGCGCAGGACCGCCCAGGGGGTTTGTGGGGGCAGGAGCACGAGGACACCGAGTCCAACCCCGGCGCAAGCGACCATCCCCCAATGACGCGGTTGTGCTAGGACAGCCGCCCCACAGGCGAGGAGAAGACTGAGGCTGACCGCGAACATGACGGTCCCAGAGAACTGCCACGTCGGGAGTAACACAAATCCGGCCCCCAGCGCGCCAATAATCGCACCGAGCGTATTCCAAGTGAAGACGTGAGCACTGGCCTCCGCGGCCTGAGCCGCTCCCGGCGCGAGCAGGCGCACGGCAAAGGGGAACGTGGCTCCGATGCACATGGTGCTCGGTAACAGCAGCAGTGCGCCTACCCAGGTGCCCAGGGTCACGCGGGTCTGGTGATCGGACGCGAAGCGGGCCATGAGATCCGGCAGAAAATCGATCCCCCAATACGTGCCAGCGGCTCCCACCGCGCAGCCGAGTTGGGCAAGCATGAAGCCCACACGTGCCCGCCGTTCATCCATCGCCACGCTAGCCACAACCATCGCGCCGAGCGCCAATCCAAGTAGCACCGTCGCCAGCATGGTACTAAAGGCGTACACGCTGCTGCCCAGGAGATGGGTGAAGAGGCGGGTCCAGAGCACTTCATACGTGAAGGACACCACGCCAGAGAGCAGGATCAAGGGCAGTATCCACCGTTTGGGCGATTCTCCCGTGTGACTGGTTATCGTGGGGGATTGGGCGGTCGTTGTCCGGGCTGTGATGGTGTACGCCAGTAAGACAGCGGCGACACACACCACACCATTCAACCCGACGGCGACAAACGTCGCGTGGGTCAACCCCAGGGTGGGGAGTAACACGAATCCAGTGAGCAGCGTCCCCACCGCCGCGCCGAGCGTGTTGGCCGTATAGAGGAGGCTGACGCGCGCGCTGAGGTGGGCATCGTGGAGCACGGCATCCCGGACCAGCAGGGGCAACGTCGCGCCCATCAGTCCGGTGGGGAGGACGACGACCACGAACGAGACGCCGACGTAAAAGAGCACGGAGGCGGAGGAGGCGGTGGTCGGGAGCAGGGCATGTCCGCCCAGCAGCAGCTCTTGGAGGTGGCGCGCCAGGTGGAGCGCGGTGGGCACTAGCAACGCGGTCAGGGCGATGCCCAGTTCCAAGAAGGCGTACACACGAATGGGACGGGAGACGCGCGCCTGACGCCGACGCACCACGGCGGCTCCCAAGGCTAAGCCGGCCATGTACGCGGACAGGACTGTGGCCACGGCAAGCTCGGAGGTGCCAAAGATCAGCGCGAACTGTTGGCTCCAGACGGTTTGATAGATGAGGCCTGCCACTCCGGAGAGGAAGAAGCAGGAAAGAAGCAGTAAGAAGCGCAACATCAAGGTAAAGCCAGGGCCAATGGCATTAGGTGATTTCGAGAAAAGATTCTTACATGTAGCCTGGATGAAGCGAAGCGGAATCCAGACTCCGCGCGGAACCCGGATTCCGCTTCGCTTCATCCAGGCTACCCAGAATTGAACCGCAAGACGTAAAAAAAACGCAGGCCCCTATCTTTTCTTTACGTTTTACGTCTCACGTTTTCCGAGAAGCTACGGCTTCTTGTAACTCACCCGATAAATCATCCCCGCGTGATCGTCCGAGATGAGCAACGCCCCATCAGGCATCACCAGGACATCCGAGGGTCGTCCCGTCGCGCGGCCGCGTTGCAACCACCCTTCCGCGAACGTCTCATATTTGACGGCTTTGTTGTCCGCGACACGGACCAACGACACCCGATAGCCAAGGGGAGTTGAGCGATTCCACGACCCGTGTTCGGCGATGAAAATTTGCTTGCGATATTCTTCCGGGAACATCGTGCCAGTGTAGAACCGCATGCCAATCGCGGCGACGTGGGGGCCGAGGTTCATCGCTGGTGGCGTGAACTCTTCACATTTGCGCTTGCTCCCAAACTCAGGATCGGCGATCGTGCCCGCGTGACAATAGGGAAACCCGAAGTGCATGCCCGCTCGTGGAGCTTGATTCAGCTCGTCGGGCGGCAGGTTATCGCCAAGCATATCCCGCCCATTATCCGTGAACCACAGTTCCTTGGTGTTTGGATGCCAATCAAACCCGACCGAGTTGCGAATGCCCTTGGCGAAGACTTCTACGTTGCTGCCATCAGGCTGCATCCGGAGGAGCGACGCATAGCGTTCATCATCCCGTTCGCAGACATTACACGGTCCACCCACGGGCACATACAACAAGCCGTCTGGCCCAAAGGCAATGAACTTCCAGCCGTGCCAACGATCCGTCGGTAGTTTGTCGTATATCACGACCGGCTCGCCTGGATTCTCGAGATGATCCTCAATCTGATCGAACCGCAGGATGCGACTGACCTCGGCGACATACAGAGCCCCATCGCGGAACGCCACGCCGTTCGGCATGTTCAAGCCCCGCGCCAGGACGTACCCCCGATCGGCGGTATTGTCCTGGTCGCGATCCACAATGGCGTGCACATTGCCGTCCTGCGAGCCGACGAACACGGTGCCACGGGCACCCAATGCCAACGCGCGCGCGCTGGGCACGTCTTCGGCGTAGACACTGAGCGAAAATCCTGGGGGCAAGGTAATGTTCCCAGCCGGAGACTGCGCGTTCGAGACGAAGACATAGACCAGCACGAAGAACACGGAGAGTAGGATCAATAATCGAGAAGGCGATTGCGTTTTTTGCATCATGGTTGCCAGCATGGTTCCTCCAGCGCGCTCCATCTTGGCAGACCCGCCAGCGCGCGCAAATGGCATCCACGGTGAGGGCCTCCCTTGCTTCGCTTTCTCTTCGCGTGCATAACGGCACGGAGGAGGGTGACTATGATTCTCACGCGCAAACAGAAAAATATATGGGACTATCTGCAAGAGTATATTACCGCGAACGGC